>NZ_KV787052.1:65079-132903 GCF_001806995.1 Corynebacterium sp. HMSC11D10 | reverse complement strand
ATTCCGCAATGCAGATTGGGAGACGCCACGGGCACCACTATGCCGCCGCATAGTCGTTGGGGCACCCCCAATTGTCCACAATGCAGAATCAGAAACATTGCGTGCCTGACTATGCGACTGCATAGTCGTTGGCGTACACCCGTTAGTCCGCAATGCGGAGTCAGTAACCGAACGGGCTTCACTATGCCGCTGCATAGTTGGTGCTTACCCATTAGTCCGCAATGCGGAGTGAGAAAGTCCACAACTTGGTTGACGACAGCAGATTCGTTGGGGTTCACCCACTAGTCCGCAATGTAGAGTCAAGACTCGAACCTGCCGTAGACCCCAGCCTCGCAGTTGGCGAACCGCCATCAATGCAAAATGACGCCTGATCGGCTGCAGGTTCTTACACTCCGCCCAGGTCGGCGAAAGGTGTGATGTGCGGTTTTACTCTCCCGGTTCGTTTAGAGACCTAGCCGCAGCGGTTGAGGAGCCACAAACGGTGAAGTTGCTTGCTGGTGTGGTGGTCGTCGTAGAGAAATTGCACGAAATCAGCGATGTGGGGCCTGGGCCGTATAGTCGGCAAAGGAATGAATTGCCGCAGGGAGGATCACGTGAGCGTCGCAGCAGCACGAGCAGTCAACTTGAGAAAGTCTTACGGGCAGGGCGATACGGAAGTAGTGGCTCTTGATGGGGTGAACGTTGAGTTTCGGCAGGGTGAGTTCACCGCGATCATGGGCCCGTCGGGATCGGGCAAGTCGACGCTGATGCACGTGATGGCGGGGCTAGATTCGGTGACGTCGGGCGAGGTGTTTGTCGGCGGGACGGAGTTGTCGCAGTTAAACGATAAGGAACTGACGGCTCTGCGGCGGGACCGATTGGGGTTCATCTTTCAGTCGTTCAACTTGGTGCCCACATTGACGGCGTCGGAGAACATTCAACTGCCAACGAACATTGCCGGCCGGACTGTGGATAGGGCGTGGTTCGATGAAATCACCGAACGTCTTGGGTTGGCGGAGCGTCTGAGCCACAGGCCTGCGGAGTTGTCGGGTGGTCAGCAGCAGCGTGTGGCGTGTGCCCGTGCGTTGGTGTCGCGGCCGGAGATCATTTTTGGTGACGAGCCGACGGGCAACCTGGACTCTAACTCGTCGCGTGAGGTGCTGAGCATTTTGCGGACGGCGGTGGATCAGTATGACCAGACGGTGGTGATTGTGACGCATGACGCGAGGGCGGCGTCGTATGCGGATCGTGTGGTGTTTTTGCGGGACGGGAACATCGTTAATGAACTGCGCAACCCGGATATGGATGCCATTTTGGGTGTCATGGCGACGATGGAGGACTAGGGGCCAGTGAACTCCACGATGAATAAGGTGTCGCTGCGTAACCTTGCGGCGCACAAACTGCGGCTCGCGCTGACGGTGTTGGCGGTGGTGCTTGGCACGTCGTTCCTGTCTGGTGCGCTGATGTTCACCAACATGCTGTCGTCGACGTTCGACTCTGCCGTAGACACTGTGCTTGACGACGTCGATGCGGTGGTGCGCCCAGCCGAGGGCGAAAGTGCCTTAGACAAGGAGACAGTCGACGGCATTCGGGCGAATGGGGACGTTGATCGTGTGAACCTGATGGCTGATGAGTCGGTTGTTATCGCGACTGACAATGAGGTGGCGGTGCAGACGCGTCTCGGGTCCTCGCGGCTGGGGGTGTTTTACGAGCCGCAGGACACGGTTGGCCGAACGGTCGAGGTGGTCGAAGGTCACGCACCGAAAGAGATCGGCGATGCGGTGATCAACGCCAATGGTGCTGAAGAATACGGCCTGCATGTTGGGCAGGAGATCATCGTGGTGGACCGCGATGGTCGGAATACGGTGCGCATCACTGGGCTTATCGACGACCCCCTGGTGCAGGCCACCTCTCTACGCCTCGGGGTAACGCCAGAGACTTTCTTGGACTTCTACTCCTATAGCGACCGATATCCCGCGGTGACGGTAGGGGCGAAGGAGGACGTGGGGGACGCAGAGGTGGTGGACAATCTGCGGAGTGAGTTTCCTGACTTGAAAATTGAGACGGGGGCGAAGGTAGCGGAGGAGACGTCGGCGCAGATTCGGGATGCGTTGAGTTTTGTCACGTACTTCTTGGTGGCGTTCGGGCTGGTTGGTCTTTTGGTAGGCACGTTTCTGATCGCGAACACCTTCTCTATGATCGTGGCGCAACGCACGAAGGAGTTCGCGCTGCTGCGGGCTCTGGGGGCGTCGCGCGGGCAGATCACACGCTCGGTGGCGTTGGAGGCAGCATTGGTCGGCCTGTTGGGCTCCGCGCTTGGTGTGGTGGCTGGTGCCGGGCTGGTGTTGGTGATTCGTGCGGGGATGAACTCGTTTGGCATGCCACTTCCACAATCAGGGGTGGGGCTGTCTGTTGATGCGGTGGCGGTGCCGCTGGTCGTCGGCACGGTGGTGACGGTGCTTTCCGCGCTGGCGCCGGCGCGGAAGGCCGGCAAGGTCCGGCCGGTGGAGGCGATGCGGGCGAGCGAGGCCGCGACGCCGCAGCCGCTGGTGTGGCGCACGGTTGTCGGCGCGGTGTTGGTCGTTGTGGCGGTTGCCGCTGCGGGTTACGCAATGACGTGGGATGACGGTGCGACTCGCCACCGGGCGATCCTGGTTGGTGTGGCTGCGCTGAGTGTGATCAGTGGGTTGTTCCTTGCGGGGCCTGCACTGAGCCTTCCGGTTGTGCCGCCGTTGGGGCGCCTGATCGGGGCACCGTTCGGTGAGGTGGGCAGGCTTGCGTCGACAAATACGCGGCGCAACCCGCGCCGGACCGCAACAACTGCGTTCGCGCTGATGTTGGGCATTGCGCTGGTGACCATGATTGGCATGTTGGGTGCGTCGATGAAGCAGTCGGTAGACGATGTGGCTGCAAGTGAGGTGAACGCGGATTACGTGCTGATGGGCCCGGAGATGGGGTCGTTCCCGGTGCCGGGGGATCTGCCGGACAGACTCGCTGAGGTAGACGGTGTGGGCAGTATCGCGTCGTATACCCAGGCACCGATCACGGTCGACGGAGAGTTTGGCTACCAGTTCGGGCCGGTTGGGATGACGGATGTGCTGCGCGGCGACCCGTCGGATCTCATCGACCTCAACGTCGTCGACGGCGACGTATCACTAACGGGTGACTCGCTGATCGCGCCGGATCACATTGCCAAAGAGCGTGGCTGGAAGGTCGGCGATACAGTCCAAGTGGCCGCACCGAGTGCTCCGGGAAAGACCGTCGACGTGACGGTTGCCGGCCTGTTTAGTGGGTCGAATGTGTTGCAGATGTTTGTGGTGTCGGATTCGGCGGCGGCGAAGGTGTCGTCGATAAGCAATACGCGCCTGCTGATGGTGGGCGTTGACAGCGACGGCTCCACCGATCTGGAGACGCTGCGCGCGCGGCTGGAAGATGAGGTGCGCGGCGACATTGTGGTGCAGGTGCGCTCCGCGGAGGAGATGAGTGGCGAGGTTACGGCGCTGATCGATCAGATGCTGTTCATCCTGTACGCGCTGTTGTCGCTGGCTGTGGTGGTGGCGGTGCTTGGCATTGTGAATACGCTGACGCTGTCCGTGATTGAGCGTAGGCAGGAGATTGGTATGTTGCGCGCGGTGGGCTCGCAACGCAGGCAGATCCGCACGATGATCCTGCTGGAGTCGGTGCAGATGACGGTCTACGGCGCGGTGCTGGGCGTGCTGCTGGGGCTTGGGCTTGGCTGGGCGTTCCTGACGGTGCTTGAGAGCCAAGGCTTGACGACGATTGCCGTACCCACCGGGCTCATCGCCACCGTCCTGGCTGCCTCGGTAGTAGTGGGGCTGCTCGCCGCAGTGTGGCCGGGCCAGCGCGCTGCGAAGACACCGCCACTGGATGCGATTGCGGAGTAGGGCTTAGCGGGTGGCGAACGACGCCACCTGCGCACCGATTCCGGCCGCGAGCACCGCGAACGCCGCGGTGCTTATCCCGTACTCGGCGGCGAGGCGGAACTTGCCGTCTTTAATCAACGCCCCGAGTTGGCGGGCCAACAGTGACAGTGTTGAAAGTGCGCCGGCAAACCCAACACCAACGGCGGTTTGCCACATGGAAGGCAGGAAGATTGCCACGCCGATGATGCCGGAGGCGGCGATGTTGGCAATGAAGGTTGCCATCAACAGGTTGTGCACGACGGCCATGATCGCCCAACGCACAAACCCGCCGAGCATGCCGCCGAAAAAGACACCGAGGACGGCGCCGAGCATCCACGTTGCATCAGACATGGTGCTTCACCCGTGACGCATCTCCGGCCATCCACGCCAATGTGGCAGAGACAAGCCCGAGCGTGATGATGAACGCCGCCCACAGCACCGACGAGTGGGATGAGGCCAATGCCACTGCGGAAAGGGTGCTGAACCCGCCGAGGAAGCCCACACCCCAAAACGGCCCCGGCGCGAAGTAGCCCATGGCGTAGCAGGCGGTGAGGTTCACTGCGAAGGTGACGGCTAGGGCGAGCGCTTCCGGGGTGGCGGGGTTGACCCAAATGAGCAAAATGAAGCGTGCAAGCGCCCCGCAGCCCGCACCGAGGGCAACGATGAGGCCGGTTTTCAGGGATGTTATCTGCACGTCTGTCCAGTGTAACCGTTAAGCGCCAAAGGCTCGAAGGCCCCAGCGCAGACCGAACCAGGCAGCCAGGATGCCGATCACGGCGGTAGACAGGCCGTAGCGCAGGGCCTCGCTGTGCTTTTTCGCCTTGATGAGCTCGCCGAGTTCTTTGGCAAAGGTGGACCAGGTAGACAGCGCGCCGGCGAACCCGACGCCGAGGGCTAACTGCCAGGCCACCGGGGTGGTGACGGCGAAGCCTGCGACGGTAGAGCCGACGACGTTGGCGGCGAAGGTGGCGGCGTGGGCGTTGTGGATGATGCGGGACAGTGCGTAGCGGGCGGCACCGCCGAAGAAGGCGCCGGCGAAGACGGCGGCGAGGGTGAGGGCGAGGCTAAGCGCGGCGATGTTAAGCATTGCGGCGGCTCCTGAGTGCGTCGCCTGCGAACCACGCGCCGATGGCGGTGGCGTAGCTCAGCGCAATGATGCCGAGGGCCTCGATGGCCTGCGATTGCATCGCGGCTACAGAGACGGCGGAGTAGGTGGTTAAGCCACCGAGGAAGCCCGTGCCCCACAGCGGGCCGGGCTTCAACAGGCCCATGGCGAAGCAGCCGGCGATGTTCACCGCGAAGGTCAGCGCCAGTGCGGCGGTAGAGCCGGGGGCGGCGCCGAGGATGACGAGGTGTCTGACCACTGCCCCCAACGCCGCGCCGAGGGCGACGGTGAAGGTGGTGGTGAGGGTGTCGTCGATACGCATGGGCGCGAGCCTAGTGCCAATCCATCTTCTGGCGCTCAACGAACGCCGCGACCTCCTCCGGCGACTTCTTCAGGTGCGGATCCCACGCGAGGTACTCGCGGGTCTCGCGCACCACAACGCCGGACAGCAGGAGCAGGCCGATCAGGTTCGGGATGGCCATGAGCCCGTTGGACAGGTCGGAGAAGGTCCACGCCAACTCCAGGGAAGCAACCGCGCCGACAAAGGACAAGGCGGTGAAGAACATGCGGTAGGGGATCGACGCCCACTCGCCGAAGAGTGCCACGATGGCGCGCTCGCCGTAGTAGGACCAGCCCAGGATGGTGGAAAACGCGAAGAAGATCAGCGCCACGGAAACGATCAGGCTGCCCCACTCGCCGGGAAGTGCCTGGCCGAAGGCGGAGGCGGTCATGATGGCGGCTTCCTCGCGGCCCATGTCCCAGGTGCCGGCGGTGACGATGACGAGGCCGGTGATGGTGACGACGATGATGGTGTCGATAAACGTCTGCGTCATGGAAACGAGAGCCTGGCGCGCCGGGTGCTGCGTCTTGGCTGCCGCGGCGGCGATGGCGGCGGAACCCATGCCGGATTCGTTGGAGAAAATACCGCGGGCGACACCGAACTGGATGGCCAGCATGATGCCGGAGCCGACGAAGCCGCCGGTGGCAGCGGTGCCGGTGAATGCGTCGGTGAAGATGGTGGCAATCGCGGCCGGTACGCGGTCTGCCATAAGTACCAGTGCGGTGATGCCGCCGCCGACGTAAATGACAATCATCAGCGGTACGAACGCTGCGGTGATCTTGCCGATGCCCTCAATGCCGCCCAGGACGGCAGCGCCAACGGCGAAGAAGATGATCACGCCGGCCACGTTGGCGCTGATGCCAAACGCGTCGTGCATGCCGGCGGCGATGGAGTTGCCCTGCGCGAGGTTGCCAATGCCGAAGGACGCGAAGATGGTGAACAGGGTAAACGCGGCGGCGAGGAATTTGCCGAAGCCGCCGCCGACACCAGTCTTCAGGTACTCGTGCGGGCCGCCCTGCTGCTTGCCCTTCTTGTCGGTGGTGCGGAAGCGCACACCCAGGTAGGCCTCGGAGTACTTCGACGCCATGCCGACGATGCCGGTGAGCCAGATCCAAAACAGTGCACCAGGGCCACCGATGGAGATCGCGGTGGCCACACCGACGATGTTGCCGGTACCCACCGTCGCCGCCAGCGCGGTGGTCAGTGCCTGGTAGTTGGAGATGTCGCCCGCGCCCTCTTCAGCCTTATCGACGAACGCATGACGCGTCGCCCGACCCAGCGTGCGGAACTGGATACCGCGCAGCCGGACAGTGAGGAACAAACCAGTGCCCAGCAGCAGCGGAATGAGGACGAAAGGCCCCCAAACGATGGACGAGATAGTGCTCAAAATGTCGTTGAGGGTGGAAGCCATGCGGAAGAGTAAAGCATACGCATAGCCGAATAATATAAAACTGGCAGAGTTTAGATTCACGGACGATGATGGAGCTGTCCATACACACCCTCAGCCCGCAACAAAAGGAGCCCCCATGGCACACGAGCGCGCCGGCCAACCCGCCCGCGACGAGGACCTCATCGACATTGCCGAGCTGGTCACCGCCTACTACACCCGCGATATCGACCCCGACAATGTGGACCAGCAAGTGGTGTTCGGCACCTCGGGTCACCGCGGGTCGTCGTTAGATAATGCATTCAACGAAGCGCATATCTTGGCGACGACGCAGGCGATCGTCGATTACCGCCGCGGCGAAGGCATCACCGGTCCGGTCTACATCGGCCGTGACCCCCACGCCCTGTCGGAGCCGGCGATGGTTTCCGCGCTCGAGGTGCTCATTGCCAACGAGGTACCAGTGCGTGTCGACGCCGCCGGGCGCTACACCCCAACCCCAGCCGTCTCTCACGCGATTTTGACCCACCCCGGCGGAAGCGCCGACGGCATCGTGGTTACCCCATCGCACAACCCACCGCGCGACGGCGGCTTTAAATACAACCCGCCAAGCGGCGGACCCGCACCGGCGGAAGCTACGGACTGGATTGCGCGCCGGGCCAACGAATACATTGCCGCAGGCCTGAGGGGCGTGAAGCGGGTATCGGTCAGTGGGGTGCTCGACGACCGTGCGGAGAAGTTCGACTACCTCGACCACTACGTCTCCGACCTGGACAGCGTGGTGGATATGGACGCCATCAAGGCATCTGGCCTGCACATCGGCGCAGACCCGATGGGTGGGGCGAGCGTGGACTACTGGGGAGCGATCGGGGAGCGCTACGGGCTGAACCTCGTGGTGGTCAACCCACGCGTGGACGCCACCTGGCGGTTCATGACCCTGGACACCGACGGCAAGATCCGCATGGACTGCTCCAGTGCAGACTCCATGGCATCGCTCGTGCATAACCGCGACAAGTACGACCTGGCCACCGGCAACGACGCCGACGCGGACCGCCACGGCATTGTCACCCCGGACGCCGGGCTGATGAACCCGAATCACTACCTCGCCGTGGCCATCGAGTACCTGTTTAGTCACCGCGACGGCTGGGCGAAGGACACGGCGGTGGGCAAGACCTTGGTGTCCTCGTCGATGATCGACCGCGTTGTCGCATCGCTCGGGCGTGACCTCGTCGAGGTCCCGGTTGGATTCAAGTGGTTCGTGCCAGGACTCGTCAGCGGCACCATCGGCTTCGGTGGCGAAGAATCCGCCGGTGCGTCCTTCCTGCGCAAAAACGGCAAGGTCTGGTCCACCGACAAGGACGGCCTGATCATGGACCTGCTCGCCGCCGAAATCACTGCGGTAACAGGCAAAACTCCGTCGCAGCGCTACGCCGAGCTCGAAACGCAGTACGGCTCGCCTGCATATGCGCGTATCGACGCCCCCGCAAACCGCGAAGAAAAAGCCACCCTGAAGGCCCTTTCGCCCGACCAAGTGCAGGCGAGTGAACTGGCGGGTGAGGTTATCTCTGCAAAGCTAACGGAGGCTCCAGGAAACGGCGCGGCCATCGGCGGACTGAAGGTGACCACCGAAAACGCCTGGTTTGCCGCGCGCCCCTCCGGCACCGAAGACAAGTACAAGATCTACGCCGAATCGTTCCTCGGCGCGGAGCACGTGGCGCAGGTGCAGGAAGAAGCCAAAGCGCTCGTGTCACAGGTCTTGGGCAAATAGGGGAGTAGAATCAGCCGAGTGAGCACAACGACAGCCGCGCCTGCAACGCGCGACACAAAAACACTGGTCCTGGACGTGTTGTCCGCGTTAGCGCGGTTCTACATGGCCTACATTTGGATCTCTGCTGGGTGGGCAAAAATTGGTGTCCACCTGGATACCGCCAAAACCATCGAGGCCTACGAAATCTTCACCCCAGCCTGGTCCGACTTGCTGGCCCATATCATCGGGCCGCTCGAGCTCGCAGGTGGTTTGTTGCTGCTGCTGGGCATCAACCTGCGCTGGTCGGGCAAGGTGTCCATCTACGTGCTCGTGCTGTTCATCATCGGCATGCTGTCCGCTTGGCAGCGGGGACTCGTTATCGACTGTGGCTGTTTCGACCCGTCCGCAGCCGGCGAAGGGGAGACGAATCTGCTCGCTACGGTGTTCCGCGATGTCATCTACATCGCCATCACAGGCTTCATGATGTGGCGCCCGTTTAAGAAGTTTGCAATTTACCCCTAAACTTGACCGTTGTACGCAGTACCCGTCCACCGCGCCGTGATCGCGGCGCCAACAACAGGAGACACGTGTGACCACACGCAAAGTGCAAAACCCGAACCAGAGCGGTAGCAAGGCCTTCATCTGGGCCGTCGTCGCTGTTATCGCGATTGCTCTGCTTGTCATCGGCATCATTGTCTACAACGGCAAGGCAAACCGCAGCGCTGCAAAGCAGGCGGAGATGATCGACGTCACCGGTATCAACGTCGAGTGGAACCAAGAAGAAGACATCATCCACATCACCGGCGAAAACAAGGATGCCAACAAGGCTGAACTTTTCGAAGACTTCTCCTGCTCCCACTGTGCAGACCTGCACGTTGCTACCGATGAGCAGATGCTGGAGAAGGTCCGCGCGGGTGAAATCAACGTGGACCTGCGCCCGATGACCGCACTGGATGGCGGCATGACGGGCCACTCCACCAAGGCACTGGCTGCCGAGCTGGCGCTGCTGGCCCACGGCGATTTCTCTTCCGCGTTCACCTTGCGCAACTTCCTGTTTGAGAACCAGCAGTCGGCGTACAACAAGTACGACGAGAACGGCTTCGCAGATCTGGCCGCAGACTACGGTGCAAGCGATGAGGCTGTGAAGGATATTCGCGACGGCAAGTTCATCGACACCGCGAAGCGTCTTGGCGACGACAACCGCAAGTACCAGGAAGACAAGACCGGTGAGGCATGGACCCCGCGCGTGCTTGTCGATGGCGAGGATGTGGAAAAGCTCGTCGATATTGAGGAACTCCGAGAGATCACGGGCAACCCGAACCTCGACGAGAAGGAGGACTCTCCGCGTGACTTCTGGCCGGAGGTCCTGGCCAGCCGCTAAACACAAAGACCAATATCGGCTTTTAGCCCCAAGCGGCCTGCATTTGCCCAGGTCGCATCCTGAAGCGGTGGCTAAAAGCCGATATCGCCTTTTGTTGGGGCTGGCGATTTGGCCGGGGGCGGGCTGGCCCGGTATATTGACCAAAGTTCCAAGGGGCTATGGCGCAGTTGGTAGCGCACCACACTGGCAGTGTGGGGGTCACGGGTTCGAATCCCGTTAGCTCCACTCCACAACTACATACCGTTTACACGCGGGGCTATGGCGCAGTTGGTAGCGCACCACACTGGCAGTGTGGGGGTCACGGGTTCGAATCCCGTTAGCTCCACCACGAAGGCTGTCCGACCGTTTGGTCGGGCAGCCTTTCTCGTATCGTGGGCCCATGGATACTTCAATCGGTCAGCTTGGGGTGGTGACCTCAGCAGGTGCCGTTTCGAGGGTGCTGTTGCCCGGGGATGCAGGGCAGTCGCGTATCGACGACACCGTCACCGCTGCCCTCGCCACCCAACAGATCGCCGAGTATTTCGCCGGGGAGCGCAGGGCGTTCGACGTGCCACTGAACCTGGATGGCGTGACCGAGTTCCGGGCTGAGGTGCTGCGGGCGCTCATGGAGGTCCCGTACGGTGAGACGACGACGTATGGGGAGTTGGCTCGGGCGGTGGGCCGCCCCAAAGCAGTGCGCGCAGTGGGAAGCGCCTGTGCGACGAATCCGCTTCCGATCCTGATCCCGTGCCACCGCGTGCTGCGCAGCGATGGCGCGCTTGGGGGCTACCGTGGCGGGACAGAAGCAAAACGTTTCCTACTGGCATTGGAGAGCATTGATGTCTGACACGTTTGTGAAGCACGGCAGCGCGCCAGGAGCGGCGGCAGCCGAGGCCGCGTACCTGCGCTGGCTGCGTGAGGGCTCGGCTGCCGTCGTGGAGGTGTTGGACCTTGACGAGGAGGCGAACACGCTGACCATCGAGCGGGTCGACAGTGCCCGCCCCACCAAAGACGCAGCGAGACAGGCGGGACGCGAGTTGGCGGCCATCCACGCGATGGGTGCGGATGCGTTTGGTGCGCCGGCAGACGGCTGGGAGGGGCCGAACTTCATTGGCACCCGCGAGCAGGCCTGTCGGCCAGAGAAACGGTGGGCGGTGTTCTATACCGAGCAGCGCGTCCTGCCGTTCGCGGAAAATGCGGTGCGTGCGGGCAACCTGAACCGGGAAGGACTGGAGACGGTGCGGCGCGTCTGCGACGCACTGGTGCGGGAAGACGGGGAGGCTCCCTTGGCGCGCATTCATGGCGACCTGTGGACGGGCAACCTGCTGTTTTCGCCGGAAGGCCCGCGTTTTATCGACCCGGCCGCGCACGGCGGGCACCCGTTGACCGACTTCGCGATGCTGGAGCTGTTCGGAGCGCCGTACCTCGACGCGATCGTCGGCGGCTACATCGACGCCGGAGGCGAGCTCGGACAGGATTGGCAGCGGCGCATCGCGATCCACCAGATGCACCCGCTTGCGGTGCACGCCTGGACACACGGTCCGTCGTACGGATCGGCGCTGGTGCGGGCGGCAGAAGAGTCCTTGCGGGTTGTTGGGTAGCACACTATCCTGCAATGTAAGACATGTAATACATCGGGAGGTGTCGCATGAACATCGAGGAACGCCTACAGGCGCTGTTAGCGAGACAAGCCGACGGCACCACGGTGTCGATGCGCCAACTAAATCAGAAGACGCGTGCTGTGATCGACCGTGTTTCGAAGGAGGGGGTCACGTTGACCGTGACCGACAGGGGAGTGCCAATCGCGGAAATTCGTCCGGTGAGCCAGAAAACCGGACTAGATCGACTCGAGGAGCTTGGGCTGCTTGCGCAGAAGGGAAAAGTCTTCGAAGAAGGGTGGAGGCCCGCAGCGTCTGCAGTATCGCTTGAAGAGTGGCTGGAAGAAGAGCGCGGGGAAGATCGCTTAGAACGGGTGATGGCGGATCTGCAGGCTCTCGACTTGGCGCGTACCGAAAAGGGCGAAGGGTGATGACTGGGGTGGAGCCGCTTGCATATGTCGATGCATCTGTACTGATTGCCTCCTCGGGCAGGGAGGCGCATAGCGAGTGGGCTTTGTCTGTGCTCTGGGGAAAGGCTTTGGTGAGCTCGGCCATCGTGCGTGTGGAGTTAGCTCGTTTTGCGCATCGAATGGGCTACGGCGCCGAAGATTTGAGCGAATTGGAATCTAGAGTCTCGTTCCTCAGTATCGATGATCGCGTCATTGAGGCGGCAGTTGCAGTGAGTGGAGAAGCGAAAGCCTTGGACGCCCTGCATGTTGGGACTTGGGCAAGGATGCAATCACTAGGGCTGAACTGCCCATTCATTACGGCGGACCGGAAACAAGCAGCAGCTGCACTATCGGTAGGGGCGACGGTGGTTCACCCCTATGGTGGAGATCTGCTCTAGCTGCGCCACCAAGTGTCGGCAGGGCCCGGCGGCATGTGGCGCTTGTGCTGGCCGATGCGCCACAGGTGCTCGAGGCGCTTCTGGGCGTCGGCGGGGATGGTCTTGCCTTCGAGGTAGTCGTCGATGTGCGCGTAGGTGATGCCAAGCGCTTCCTCGTCGGGAAGGGCTGGGCGGTCCTCCTCCAGATCGGCGGTGGGCACCTTCTCCCACAGGCGCGGATCGGCGTCGAGGTGCTTGAGCATTGTCGCACCCTGGCGCTTGTTCAAGCCTGCCAGTGGGATGAGGTCGGCCGCGCCATCGCCGTGCTTGGTGAAAAACCCGGTGACGTTCTCCGCTGCGTGATCGGAGCCGATGACCAGCAGGCCACGCTCACCAGCGATGGCGTACTGGGCGATCATGCGCATACGTGCCTTGACGTTGCCTTTGTTGAAGTCGCCGAGTCCCTCCACACCGAGCGCGCCTGCGACGGCTCCGGACAGCGCGGTGGTGGCCGGCTCAATGTCCACGGTTACCGTCTCGTCCGGAGCGATGAACCGCAGCGCCAGTTGCGCGTCGTCCTCGTCGGCCTGCACGCCGTGGGGGAGACGGACAGCGACAAACTCGGCAGCCGAGCCAGCCTCGCGTCGCTTCACTACCGCGAGCTGGGCCAACTTGCCGGCGAGGGTGGAGTCCTGCCCGCCGGAAATGCCAAGCACGTAGCCTTTTGCGCCGGTGCGGTCGAGGTAATCGGCCAAGAATTGCACGCGGCGGTCGATCTCTGCGGCAGGGTCGATAACGGGGGACACGCCGAGTGCGGCGATGATCTCGGATTGCATAGCGCTCATCGTATATGGGAGGGGGATACGTGAGGGTTTTGATTCAGCGCGGGTGATGTGTAACATTTATCCCCGTGTTGCGACTCGGCAGTTCGCCGTGCGTCGCTAATTGCAGGTAATCCGAGCAGAAAGGAGCGCCCGATGAAGGTCCGCAAGTCGCTTCGGTCGCTGAAGAACAAGCCGGGCGCCCAGGTTGTGCGCCGCAACGGCAAGGTTTACGTGATCAACAAGAAGGATCCGCGCTTCAAGGCCCGTCAGGGTTAATTGTCGCGAGCAGGCGCCCCGTCACCGTGTGGTGGCGGGGTTTTTGCGTTCCCAAAAACAGGCGAAGTTCTAGGGCGGGATGAATCTATTTCGAGGAAATTACACCCGTGAAACAACAAAACTGTGTGTTGCGGATGAGCGTGCGGACTACATGTAGGTAATTCTGGGCACCTATCCTGGGAATATCACGCATGTAACTACTACATGTAGTAGCAGTTGCCCTTCTTTGCCCCAAGGTATAGTGTCTCTTGGTGTTGCCCCGCGGAGACGGGGACAGAAGAAAATCTCCCCAAAGAACCCGCAGAGAAGGAACCACAAGCGATGTCGATCACCGTTTACAGCAAGCCGGCGTGCATGCAGTGCAAGGCAACCGAGAAGGCGCTGAAGAAGGCCGGCCTTGAGTACACCACCGTCGACATTTCTGTGGACGAAGAGGCCCGCGATTACGTGATGGCCCTCGGCTATGTTCAGGCTCCGGTGGTTGAGGCTAACGGTGAGCACTGGTCCGGCTTCCGCCCGGAGCGCATCAAGGGTCTGCTCGCAGCGGCTTAAGCGTCGCGCGCATACCGACGCCATGAGGCGCACAACTGGCAGTAGCCTTCTGAAATCTGCACAAGAAAGGTAGTGGACATGCTGGTCGTCTACTTCTCCTCCGCCACTGAGAACACGAAGCGGTTTGTGGAGAAGCTCGGCCTTCCTGCGAAGCGGATCCCCCTGCGCAGAACCGATCCGGAACTCGTCGTCGACGAGCCATACATCCTCATCTGTCCCACTTACGGAGGTGGGGTGAGCGTGAGTGGTGGTAATTCCAGGCCGGTGCCGGCGCAAGTGATCCGCTTCATGAACAATGAGGGCAATCGCACCTTGATGCGGGGTGTGATCGCCGCCGGAAACTCTAACTTTGGTGCGGATTACTGCCTTGCTGGGCCGGTGATCGCTGACAAGTGTAAGGTCCCGTACTTATACAGGTTTGAGCTCATGGGCTCGGCCGAAGATGTCGCGCATGTGCGCAACCAACTGATTGAAAACGCTGAACGATTGGGTTTGCGTGGGGGACCGGAGGTCGTCGATACGCAAGCGCACGTGCAGCAGGCTCCGGATGAGTCGGAGCGATTGGCAAAACTGCGCGAAAAATACGCCGGTAAATACAAAAGAACTACGAACTGAAAGGCCTCGAAGTGTCTACTCTGCCCCTCGGTAAGAATGTCCCGGAGCCGGCTCATGAAAAGGACCAGCTGGATTACCACGCGTTGAACGCGCTGCTGAATCTTTATGACGAGAACGGTCAGATTCAGTTTGATAAAGACCGTGAGGCTGCGAACCAGTTCTTCCTGCAGCACGTGAACCAGAACACGGTCTACTTCCACGATCTGGAAGAGAAGATCGATTACCTGGTTACGAACAAGTACTACGAGCCGGACACGATTGAGAAGTACGCGTGGGAGTTTATTAAGGACACGTTCAAGCGCGCCTACTCTTACAAGTTCCGCTTCAAGTCGTTCCTCGGCGCGTACAAGTACTACACCTCCTACACGCTGAAGACCTTTGACGGCCGCCGCTACCTGGAGCGTTTCGAGGATCGCGTGGCTATGACGGCGCTGTTCCTCGCCGATGGCAACCAGGATCTTGCATTCGCGCTTGTCGACGAAATCATGACCGGCCGTTTCCAGCCCGCCACCCCAACCTTCCTCAACGCAGGTAAGGCACAGCGCGGCGAACTTGTGTCCTGCTTCCTGCTGCGTATCGAGGACAACATGGAGTCCATCGGCCGCGCCATCAACTCCTCGCTGCAGCTGTCCAAGCGTGGCGGCGGTGTGGCGCTGCTGCTGTCGAACATTCGCGAGTCCGGTGCGCCGATTAAACACATTGAGAACCAGTCTTCCGGCGTCATCCCTGTGATGAAGCTTCTGGAGGACGCATTCTCCTACGCCAACCAGCTCGGTGCCCGCCAGGGTGCAGGTGCTGTGTATCTGAACGCGCACCACCCGGACATCATGCGGTTCTTGGACACCAAGCGTGAGAACGCCGACGAGAAGATCCGCATTAAGACGCTGTCGTTGGGTGTTGTCATTCCGGACATCACCTTCGAGCTGGCTAAGCGTAACGACGATATGTACCTGTTCTCCCCGTACGACGTCGAACGCGTCTACGGCGTGCCGTTCGCAGACATTTCTGTGACGGAGAAGTACGAAGAGATGGTCGAGGACCCGCGCATCCGCAAGTCCAAGATCAACGCTCGTAACTTCTTCCAGACCTTGGCGGAGATCCAGTTCGAGTCCGGCTACCCGTACATCATGTACGAAGACACCGCGAACCGTGCGAACCCGGTGAAGACCGGCCGCATCAACATGTCCAACCTGTGCTCGGAGATCCTGCAGGTTAACTCTCCGTCGGTGCTGAACGAGGACCTGACTTACGCGGAAGTCGGCCACGACATCTCCTGCAACCTGGGCTCGCTGAATATCGCAATGGCGATGGATTCCGAGGACTTCGGCCGCACGGTCGAAACGGCAATCCGTGCGCTGACAGCCGTGGCGGACAAGACCTCCATCGAGTCGGTGCCGCCGGTGCGCGACGGCAACGAGTCCTCCCACGCCATTGGTCTGGGGCAGATGAACCTGCACGGATACCTCGGCCGCGAGCACATTGAGTACGGCTCCGAGGAAGGCCTGGACTTCACCAACGCCTACTTTGCCGCGGTGATGTACGAGTGCATCCGCGCATCCCACAAGATTGCAGTGGAGAAGGGCAGCGCATTCAAGGACTTTGACAAGTCCGAGTACGCAACCGGTGAGTTCTTCGACCGCTACGATCCGGCTGATTTCGCACCGAAGACTGACAAGGTCAGGGCACTGTTTGAAAAGTCCAACATTGCTGTGCCGACGGCGGAGCAGTGGGCGCAGCTCAAGGCCGACGTGGCGCGTGACGGCATCTACAACCGTTACCTGCAGGCTGTGCCGCCGACCGGTTCGATTTCCTACATCAACAACTCGACCTCGTCGATCCACCCGATCGCATCCAAGATCGAGATCCGTAAGGAAGGCAAGATCGGCCGCGTCTACTACCCGGCGCCGCACATGAACAACGAGAACATCGAATACTTCAAGGACGCGTACGAGATCGGCTACGAAAAGATCATCGATACGTATGCAGTTGCCACGAAGTATGTGGATCAGGGCCTGTCGCTCACCCTGTTCTTCAAGGACACGGTGACCACTCGCGACATCAACCGCGCACAGATCTACGCATGGCGCAAGGGCATTAAGACCCTGTACTACATCCGCCTGCGTCAGATGGCGTTGGAAGGCACCGAGGTCGACGGTTGCGTCTCCTGCATGCTCTAAGCATGCGGGGGCTCGGGGGATAGGGGGTCCCGCCCGTAAAGGGCGGGAGCTGGGGGTTAAATTTCCATGAACTCGTTGACACCGCGCAGGAGTCGTCGAGAAGCATCTTCTGCACGATCCGGATCGTTGTTGGCGATCGCGTCAGCGAGCTCGATGTGAATCTTCATGGTGTTCATCTCCGGATCGTCCGGCATGATGCCGTACTCGGAGCGCCCCTTCATCACATCCATGATCGGCTGGGTCAACTGGACAAACATTTCGTTGCGTGACGCGGTAAGCAGCAACGAGTGGAAGCGGGCGTCGGCCTCTTGGAACTCCTCAGAGTTACCGGCGACCTGACCGGCGAGCTCCACGATGCGCTCGGCGAGGGCGCACAGCTCGCGTGCTTCCGCAGGGGTGGCATTCGTCGCGGCGAGGCGCGCGGCGGACGGCTCGATTGCGTCGCGAAGTTCGCGCAGGGAAGTGATTTGGGCGTGCCGTTGTTCGTCGCTACGCAAACGCCAAGAAATGATTTGGTGGTCGAACACATTCCACTCGGACTGGGGGAGCACCTTCAAGCCCACGCGGCGTGACGACGACACCAACCCCAACTGCTCAAGCGCACGCATCGCCTCGCGCGCGACCGTGCGAGAGATACCGAAACGCTCGGACAGATCATGAAGGGTGAACGTGTTGCCTTCCGGCTGGACACCCGAGACGATCTCTTCCCCTAACACATCCAGGATGGACGAGAGTAGGGGTTGCGTGGGTGAGCGCTTGTCGCTCGAAGTCACAGTGCCCTCCTTCAGGCAGCTAATTGTGTGTAATTCGTCAGTATCTTAGGCCATTGAGACGCTCATTCAATGCAATTTCAAGCCCGATTTCTCTTATGGGGGTCTCGGGTAGGATGGTCGCCATGACTGACGAATACGCGAGTTACCTTGAGTCTCACACCAAACCGGTGAAGGCGATTAACTGGAACAATGTGCCCGACGACAAGGATCTCGAGGTTTGGGATCGCTTGACGGGTAATTTCTGGCTGCCGGAGAAGATTCCGGTGTCCAATGACATTCCGAGCTGGAACACGCTGACTGAGGATGAAAAGGCCGCGACCATGCGTGTGTTCACCGGCCTGACGCTCCTGGACACAATCCAGGGCACGGTTGGTGCGGTGTCGTTGCTTCCGGATGCTACGTCGATGCACGAAGAGGCAGTGTTGACCAACATTGCCTTCATGGAGTCGGTGCACGCGAAGTCCTACTCCAACATTTTTATGACGCTTGCGGATACCCCTTCTATTAATGAGGCATTCCGTTGGTCTGAGGAAAACGAGTACCTGCAGCGCAAGGCGAAGATCATCCTGTCCTACTACGAGGGCGATGATCCGCTGAAGCGCAAGGTTGCTTCCGTGATGCTGGAATCGTTCCTGTTCTACTCGGGCTTCTACCTGCCGCTGAACTGGTCGGTGCACTCGAAGCTGACCAACACGGCCGACATTATCCGTCTGATCATTCGCGACGAGGCCGTGCACGGCTACTACATCGGCTACAAGTATCAGCTCGGTGTGCGCAACGAGTCCGAAGAGCGGAAGGAAGAGCTTAAGGATTACGCCTTCGATCTGCTGTACGACCTGTACGAGAATGAGAATCAGTACACCGAGGATATTTACGACCCGCTCGGCTGGACGGAGGACGTGAAGCGCTTCCTTCGCTACAACGCGAATAAGGCGCTGAACAACCTTGGTTATGAGGGTTTGTTCCCGGCGGATGAGACGAAGGTTTCGCCGGCAATTCTGGCGTCGCTGTCGCCGAATGCCGATGAGAACCACGACTTCTTCTCTGGTTCGGGTTCCTCCTACGTTATTGGTCGTGCGGAGGATACCCAGGACGACGACTGGGACTTCTAGGCGCACTTTGCTTGTCGACGACGCCTCGCCACCCGGCGAGGCGTCTCCCATTTGCAGACAACGCAGCAGGGTTGCCTGCATGGGTTCACCCCGCAAGGGGGAACAGTATTCGGAGAGGCTGGAAAAACAGTGTGCAGAACGTTATGCTGATCCGGTATCACTCGTGGCAGCTGTGCGTGATTCGAGGCAATTCGGGTCAAGTGCAGTTGTCGAAATCAGGAGGATTCAATGACCGCTGTGGCACCTAGGCTGGACAATCACGTCCCGCCGACACGCCCCGAGCCGACGGGCCATGCCCGCAAGGGTTCGCAATTTTATAAGCAACTCATCACGACCGACCACAAAGACCTCGGCATCATGTACATCATCATGTCGTTCGTGTGGTTCTTCGTGGCTGGCCTGATGGCCCTGCTGATTCGTCTGGAGCTCTTCAGCCCAGGCCTGCAGTTCCTGTCCAACGAGCAGTTCAACCAGCTGTTCACCATGCACGGCACCGTGATGCTTCTGGCATTCGGTACCCCAATCGTTTGGGGTTTTGCTAACTACGTTCTGCCGCTGCAGATCGGCGCCCCTGATGTGGCCTTCCCGCGTCTGAACGCATTCGGCTTCTGGGTCACCACCGTTGGTGTTATCGCCATGCTGGCCGGCTTCGTTACCCCGGGTGGCGCTGCTGACTTCGGCTGGACGATGTACATGCCGCTGGCTGACGCAACGCACACGCCGTCCGTTTCCGCCAACCTCTGGATTGTCGGTGTAGGCGCTACCGGTGTGGGCACCATTGCTTCCGCCGTGAACATGCTCACCACTGTGCTGACCATGCGTGCGCCGGGTATGACCATGTTCCGTATGCCGGTGTTCACCTGGACGGTGTTTGTTACCTCGATCATCGCGCTGATGATCTTCCCGCTGCTGACCGCAGCTGCAATGGGTGTGCTCTTCGACCGTCTCATCGGCGGCCACATCTACGACACCGCTAACGGCGGCACGATCCTGTGGCAGCACCTGTTCTGGTTCTTCGGCCACCCTGAGGTGTACGTCCTCGCACTGCCGTTCTTCGGCCTGGTGTCCGAGATCGTCCCGGTGTTCTCCCGTAAGCCGATCTTCGGCTACATCGGCCTGGTCTTCGCAACCCTGGCTATTGCAGGTCTGTCCATGGCTGTGTGGGCACACCACATGTTCGCCACCGGCGCTGTCCTGCTTCCGTTCTTCTCGTTCATGACCTTCCTGATTTCGGTTCCGACCGGTGTGAAGTTCTTCAACTGGCTCGGCACCATGTGGAACGGTCACCTGACGTTCGAGACCCCGATGCTGTGGGCAACGGGCTTCCTGTTCACCTTCCTCTTCGGTGGTCTGACCGGCATTATGCTGGCTGCTCCGCCGTTGGACTTCCAGCTGCACGACTCCTACTTCGTGGTTGCGCACTTCCACTACACCCTGTTTGGTACCGTGGTGTTCGCTTCCACCGCTGGCGTGTACTTCTGGTTCCCGAAGATGACCGGCCGCATGCTGGACGAGAAGCTGGGCAAGATTCACTTCTGGCTCGTTGTTATCGGCTTCAACCTGACCTTCATGGTTCAGCACTGGCTGGGCAACATGGGTATGCCGCGTCGTTACGCTGACTACCTCGACACCGATGGCTTCACCCTCCTGAACCAGGTGTCCACTGTTGGCTCCTTCATCCTGGGTATCGGCTTCCTGCCGTTCATCTGGAACGTGTTCAAGTCCTGGCGCTACGGCGAGATCGTCACCGTCGACGATCCGTGGGGCTACGGCAACTCCCTCGAGTGGGCAACCTCCTGCCCGCCGCCGCGCCATAACTTCACCTCCCTGCCGCGTATCCGCTCCGAGCGTCCTGCGTTCGAGCTGCACTACCCGCACATGGTGGAGACCCTGCGTCGTGAGGCCCACACTGGCCACCGCGAGGCATAACACCCCAGCCAAGTAGCAACGGACTACTGGCCTCCTGAACTCAGCCCCCGCTTCGGCGGGGGCTTTGTTGTGCCCACTACCCTGAACCAGGATGAATGCCGAGACAACCGAAATCACAAGCGCATACGAGCTGCTGCGGGAACGCGTCGCAGATGACTACCGCCAACGCAGCGAGGATCCAAACGACCCATCGACAGTGCAGGCGATGCAACTCGCCATCAATCTGCCCAAGCAGGATCCGCCCAGCCGCAACGCGGTGCTTGTTTGCGCCGCCCGCGCCGTCGTCGCCGTATGCCTCGACTCTCGTGCGGGCATCGATGGCTTCTGGCGCGACGGGGTAGAGCAGTGGTATTCACACCGCATCCGTAAGGTTGCCCGGAGGGCACGGAACAAGGCTTGGGATGACGTGCAGGCGTTACCTGGGGTGACAGTGGGATCGGTACGCGCGTTTGTTCCGTCTGCTGTAGGGGATGTGCCACATGCGATAGCCAAGTTGCAGATCAAGGGCACAGAACTCGAGGAGGGCGAAGACCTGCCGCTCGTCGAGGGTGCTCCGTTGATCGCAGTGGACAGTTCGCTTGCGATGTCCGCGGGCAAGGCGGCCGCACAGGTAGGACACGCCTCAATGTTGCTTGCTGCGGCGCAGGACCTCGAGTGGGTGCTGGACTGGGCCGAGCAGGGGTTCCCGCTAAACGTGCGTGAAGTGTCTGCTGATCAGTTCCGTGAGTACTGCGATCGGCCAGGTGCGGTCGCGGTGCGAGACGCGGGCTACACGGAGGTCGCGCCCGGTTCCACCACCGTGGTGGCTATCCCTTAGCCACCAACCTCTTCAACGCGCCGCGAACGACCTCGGGGTCGGTGGTATCCCAGAAGGCGGGGAGGCTGCGGCGGATAAACGAGCCGTAGCGCTTCGTCACTAAGCGATTGTCCAGCACTGCCACGACCCCGCGGTCATTGACGGAGCGCAGCAAGCGGCCGGCACCTTGCGCCATGAGCAGCGCCGCGTGGGTGGCGGAGACCTCCATGAAGCCCGACCGGCCGGCGGCATCGGCGGCGTTCGCTCGGGCCTGCAACAGGGGATCGTCGGGGCGGGGGAAGGGGATGCGATCGATGATGACCAGCGAGCACGAGCTCCCTGGAACGTCGACGCCCTGCCACAACGTCAGTGTGCCGAACAGACATGAGTTCTCTGACTTGGCAAAACTATCAACCAGTACACCGGTGGAGTCCTCGCCCTGCAACAAGATGTCGAAGGGGAGGCGGGCCCGCATGGCTTCGGCGGCCTGTTCGGCGGCTCGTCGAGAAGAAAACAGTGCCAGGGTGCGACCACCGGCGGCGGTGATAAGGTCCGCGATCTCATCGAGCGTTTCCTTCGCAAGCCCATCGCGGCCCGGGGTGGGCAGGTGCTTCGCGGTGTAGAGGATGCCCGACTTGGCGGGGTCGAACGGGGTGCCAGCGTCGAGCGAGTCCCAGGTGCCCTTCGGCAAGCCCCAGGCGCTGGCCATGGCGTTGAAGTTGCCGCCGACCGTCAACGTGGCAGAGGTAAGCACCACGGTGCGCTCCCCGAAAAGCCGTTCGTGGAGCAGCCCCGAGACCGACAGGGGCGCGACGGAGACGGAATCGCCGTGGCGGTCGGAGCGGGTGAGCCACACAACGTCGGTGTGCTTGGCCGGATCCGGCTCGTCGAACACACCGAGGATGCGCACGATCGCGTCGTGGAGATCCTCCAAGTGGTTGGTCAGGTTGCCACGCTCCGCAAACTTCTCCGGATCGTTCTGGGCCTCACCCTCGGGCGGTTCGCCGATGGACTGGCGGGTCTTCCACAACGCGTCGCGCAGAGCGACAAAACCACCACGTGCCGGGTCGGAAATGGTTTCCCACCGGCCGGGGGCTTCGAGGTCGATGGCGGCAGTGAAGTCGTCGATAACGTCCTCGAGTGTTTCGCGTTTCGCGCCAAGCTTGTCGGCACGGCGAGCTGCCATGGCGAGTGCGCGTGCGGAAATCTCCGCGGTAGCGACCGAGGTGATGCGTCCGTCGAGTTCGTGGGCCTCGTCGATAATCACAGCATCGTGCTGGGGGAGCACGTCCACATCGGCGAGGGCATCGATAGCCAGTAGTGCGTGGTTGGTGACCACGATGTCCACGTCCTTGGTGCGCTCCCGGGCGATCTCCGCGAAGCAGTCCTGGCCGTGCGGACAACGCGTCGCCCCCAAGCACTCACGGGAGGTCACCGAAACTTGGCGCCACGCCTGATCTGGCACACCAGGAACCAGATCGTCGCGGTCACCGGTCGGGGTGTCCTGTGCCCACTCGGCGACGCGCTTGACGTGTTTGCCCAGCCAGGTCAGATCCTCTTCCTCGATGAGGGTGTCGCTGGGGTCCTCCGCAAGCACCTTGTGCAAACAGACGTAGTTGTTACGGCCCTTTTGGATGGCAAAGGTTGGTCGCTGGGGCAGGAGAGGCTCAAGCGCGTCGGCAAGGCGCGGCAGGTCACGGTCGACCAGTTGGCGCTGCAGCGCGATCGTCGCAGTGGAGACCACAACGGTTGTGTCGTGCATCTGTGCATAACGGAGCGCAGGAACCAGGTACGCCAGGGACTTACCCGTACCAGTGCCTGCCTGAACGGCAAGGTGACGTTCGGAATCCAACGCACGAGTGACCGCGTCGGCCATCTTGACCTGGCCAGGCCGGCGCGAGCCGCCGAGCGACTCGATGGCAGCCGAAAGCAACTCACCTGTGCTGTGCGAAAGCGGTTCGTCTGCCACGGCCTACTCGGTGGGCTCCGGAAACCCGATAAAACGGGTCGGGATGGCAACCTCGCCGCGCGACAGAGCGAGGCCCTCCCAGGGCAGGGTGGTGCGTGCTTCGGCGTGCAGCTTTCGGCTGTCCTCGATGCTTGGCTGGTTGTCCAGGACCTCACCGTCGCGGATCATCGGCACGGTCAGCTCGCGGTAGTCCAGGTTCGGCTTGCGGGGGATTTCGGCGCCCATCGGGTGGATAATCTCGCCCACCGCAACGCCGGAGGAGCGGTACGCGCGAAGCGCAGACTTGCCGCCGCCGTAGGTGACCTTGCCGGAAGAACGCTTGGCCACGGGGTGGCCTTCGACCTCGACGAGCTTGTAGACCAGGCCAGCCGTAGGCGCGCCGGAGCCTGTCACCACAGAGGTGCCGACGCCGAAGCCATCGACTGGGTCGCCGCGCAGACCTGCGATGGCGAACTCATCCAAGTCGGAGGAGACGATGATCTTGGTGTTGAACGCACCTGCCTCGTCGAGTTGCTTGCGCACGCGGCGTGAGACGATGCCGAGATCACCAGAATCGATACGCACCGCGCCGAGTTCGGTGCCAGCAACCTCGAGCGCGTTGTCCACGCCCTTGGTGATGTCAAAGGTATCCACCAGCAGCGTGGTGTCCTTACCTAGGGACTTAATCTGGCCGGCAAAGGCGGCCTTTTCATCGGGCTGGCCGTTCTCGTCGACATGCAGCAGCGTCCACGAGTGGGCGGCAGTACCGGACGCCGGGATGCCGTGGCGTAGCGACGCCTCCATGTTGGAAGTTGCGTCAAAACCCGCGATGTAGGTCGCACGTGCAGCCGAAACGGCAGCCTCTTCGTGGGTACGGCGCGAACCCATCTCGATAATCGGCCGGCCGTCTGCCGCGGAGACCATACGCGACGCGGCGGAGGCAATCGCGGAGTCGGCATTCAGGATGGACAGGATGACAGTTTCCAAGATGACGCACTCGGCGAACGTGCCGCGCACCGTCATGATTGGGGAGTACGGGAAGTACAGATCGCCCTCCCGGTAGCCGTCCACCTGGCCGGAGAAGCGGAAGTTGCGGAGATATTCGCGTGCTGCATCGGAAAGGAAATCGGCGGTTGCGATCTGCTCTTCGGTGAAGCGGAAGCGGGTAATTGCGTCGAGGGCACGCGCGGTACCTGCGACGACGCCGTAGCGGCGCTCGTTGGGCATGCGGCGGCCAAAGACTTCGAAAACACACTCGCGTTCGGCTGTGCCATCTTGGATGGCGGCGTCGAGCATGGTGAGCTCGTACATGTCGGTTAAAAACGCGGTAGAGGGCAGCGGTTGGTTCATGGTGTGCAAGCGTACCCTCCCGTCCCCTCCCGTCCGACGGGGTAAGGTGGTTCACATGTTTGCTTCAGCTCGCAACGCTGCCGAACCGGCGCATATGAGTTCGCCGATGGCTACCCCGGAGCTCGACGAGGCCGTCGATGTCGAGGTGGCCACGAGCGAGAACCTGCCATGGTTGTGCATTGTGTGGGACGACCCGGTGAACCTGATGAGTTATGTCACCTATGTGTTCCAGACGGTGCTGGGCTACGACCGCAAGCGCGCCCAGGAGCTGATGATGCAGGTCCACACTGAGGGCAAGGCTGTGGTCTCTTCTGGCGAGAAGGACAAGGTAGAAACCGACGTGAAGAAACTGCATACCGCCGGTCTGTGGGCGACGATGCAGCAGGCAGGGTAGGGGAGACGAATGCAGCCTTGGCGTAAGAAGAAGGGGTTGATGCGTTCAACCCCGAAGTACACGACCACGTTTGATCCGATGGAGCGTGAGGTCATTGGGGATCTCACGGCGACGGTGTCGGAGGCGTTGATTGCACGTGCGCAGTCGGCTCCGAAGGATGAGTTCGCGGAGATGATGGGGGTTTCCACCGGGCACACGGAGGCGCCACAGGATCCGAAGTTGGCTCGTTTGTTGCCCGACTTTGAGCGTGAGGGCGACGAGGAGTTCGAGGGCGACAACGGTTTGTTGCGCAGCTTGCATGAAAACGACATCATTCGTGCGAAGTTGATCAATCTGCAGGTGGTCAACGAGGCGCTCGGCCCCACTGGTGGCGTTGAGGTCACCATCGAGGAAGAAGACGCGCACAAGTTCATCGCTGCGGTCAACGACATGCGCCTCTACATTTCCGCTGACACTTCGGGTGGCGAGGGCGCTCAGCAGGAGCGCGCGATGCTCGTGGAGTGGCTCGCGTACTGTCAGGATTCTTTGCTCGACGCATTGATGGGCTAGCTCGAGCGCATGCGTATCGACGACCCCTTGGCCCGCATCGGCCACATCTCACTCGCGGACACTGGCGTGACCGCGATCCTCGCACCGCACGAGGCGGGCATGGTTGCCGCCGTCGACGTGCGCGGCGGTGGCCCTGGTACTCGTGAGACTGACTTGCTCGAGCCGCACAATACGGTTGAGCGCGTCCACGCGATCATGCTGTGCGGTGGGTCTGCGTTTGGGCTTGCTGCCGCCGATGGAGCGATGGCCGAGCTGGAACGCCGCGGTTGGGGCTTTCCGGTGTTCGGCGAAGACATGCCGGGCCCCCGGGTGCCGATCGTGCCTGCGGCGGTGATCTTCGACCTTGTCGTCGGCGACCCGGCACACCGCCCCACTGCGGCCGATGGTGCAGCCGCGATCACCGCCACCTTCGACGGTGGTGCAGGAGCGACCGGCAGTGTCGGTGCTGGCTGTGGCGCAACCGCTGGCGTGCTGCGGGGTGGGTTTGGCCAGGCCACGGTGAGCACGATGAGCACGGACGGCTACACGGTTGAGGCGTATGTGGTTGCCAATCCGGTTGGGATGGTCGTCGATAAGCACACCGGGCTCCTCTACGGCGATGGCGCGAAACCCGCGGTGGACCTGGAGCGGTTTAACGCGCTTGAGCGCCCCACACCGAAACTGAACACCACGATCGGTGTGATTGCCACGAATGCGCCGCTCACAAAGCCACAACTCAAGCGCGTGGCAATGACCGGACACGACGGCATCGCGCGAGCCATTCGCCCCGCGCACTCGCCACTCGACGGCGACACGTTGTTCGCAGTGTCCACCGCTCAACCTGGTGCGCAGCCGGTCAGCGATGTTGAAGCTTTCGGACGCATCGGAGAAGCCGGCGCCCAAGCAGTGCAGGCTGCAATCGTGGACGCTGTAGTAAACGCAACCGGTGACTTTGGTATCACCGCCTGGCGCGACATCGCACGCGCCTAGCGCAGGCAGCTAAGCTGCACCACGATGAACAATAACAACCACCACACCCCTGAAGGCTGGGGCTACGGACGCACCGAACAGCCCGGCTACGGCAAGCCGTTCCAGCGTCCGTTCTCCCACCCAGAGACCCAACCGCCCGCGTTCGGCGGCATGCCTGCGCCGGGTGTGCCACACAACCCCTATGCCAACCAGCGTCAGCCGTACGGCCAGCCGGGCATGGGGTTGCAGGGACAGGGTTACCCGGCGAGCAGGTCGCTCAAACGCAGGCAGCAGCGCAAATCCGGGCTGCGCTTTGCAGGTGGCTTCCTGGCCCTGATTTGGGCTGTGTTTATTCTCCAGCTCTTCTTCCCGTGGCTGCAGGGCTTTGGCATACACCCGCTGGACATCAACGGTCTGCCGATGATTTTCACCTCGCCGCTGCTGCACGCGAATCTGGAACACATCATTTCCAACTCGCTGCCGGGTGCGCTGTTTGCCTACCTCATCGGTTACTCCGGCAAGCGCGTGTTTTGGGAGGTGACAACGTTCGTTCTGCTCATCGGCGGACTCGGCACCTGGGTGTTCGGCGGTATTGGCACGAACCACATTGGTGCATCCGGCCTGGTGTATGGCTGGTTGGCGTACCTGTTGGTGCGTGGCTTTTTCAACCGCTCGATTGGTCAGATTCTTACCGGCTTAATCCTCGGCTTCTTCTACTCCGGTTTGATTTGGGGTGTGCTGCCGGGCACTGAGGGTGTCAGTTGGCAGGCGCACCTCTTCGGCGCGATCGGTGGCATTGTCGCCGGCATGATCATCACGTCTGACGATCCGCCGGAGCTCGCCGCGAAAAAGCATGCGAAGAAGCAGGCGAAGGCTGCGGAAAAGCAGGCGCGCAGGTGAGTAACCAGGTAAGCAACCAGGTAAGTAACAACGCGCCGATTGGGTTGTTCGACTCCGGTGTCGGCGGGCTGACCGTGGCGCGTGCGGTGATGGATCAGTTGCCGGGCGAATCCTTGATTTATATCGGCGATACCGCCAATAGCCCGTACGGTCCGCAGCCGATCGCGGATGTGCGCGCTCATTCGCAGCGCATTGCTGACGATCTGGTGGAACGTGGCTGCAAGATGCTTGTCATTGCGTGTAACACCGCCACCGCCGCGTTTCTCCATGATGCCCGCGAGCGCTACAACATCCCTGTCCTCGAAGTGATCCAGCCTGCAGTACGCCGTGCGATGGCGACCACCCGAAACAACAAGATCGGCGTCATTGGCACCGAAGGCACCGTCACCTCTGGTGCGTACCAGGACTTCTTCGCGGTCAACCCGAATGTGGATGTCACCGCTGTTGCCTGCCCTGATTTCGTCCCCCTCGTGGAGCAGGGCGTGACCTCCGGCAAGCATGTGCTCGAGGTCGCCCGCGGCTATGTGGAGCCGCTGCGCGAAGCAGGCGTGGACACGCTTGTGCTCGGCTGTACGCACTATCCGCTGCTTTCCGGCGTGATCCAGCTTGCCGTTGGCGATGATGTCACGCTCGTGTCCTCAGCGGAGGAAACCTCGAAGGATGTGTTGCGCGTGCTCACGGAGAGCGATTTGCTTAGCGACGACACCACCGCCCCAATCCGCATCTTCGAATCCACCGGAGATCCTGGCACATTCGATGAGCTCGCCCGCCGATTCCTCGGCCCTCAGGTGCATGCGGTGGGCAACAGACTGTAAAACTCGCCGTGCGCTTCGGCGATCCAGTGTGAAATTAGGGCGCATTCATGGCACAGTGTTTCCATGAAGTTGACCATCCTTGGGTGCTCCGGAAGCCTTGCCGCGCCGGGGAACCCCGCCTCCTCCTACGTCATTTCGGTGCCGGGTGAAACCGATGTGGTGATGGACTTTGGTCCGGGGGCGCTCGCCGCGATGCAGGAACGGTTCGATCCTGCTGCGGCCCACGTGATCTTCAGCCACCTGCACGCTGATCATTGCTCGGATTTCCCGTCGCTGTTGGTGTGGCGCCGATACCACCCGGAGGCACCGGCGAAGCAGCGCCACCGCCTTATCGGGCCTTCATACGCGGTTGAGCACTTTGGCCGCATGAGTGCCGATGGTCCGGATGATGTCGACGATTGCACCGACACGTTCGAGTTCACCACCTGGCGCACCCGCGAGCCGGAGACGTTGAGTGGTCTGACGGTCACGCCGTTTGAAGTGATCCACCCGGCCCAGGAGTCGCATGCGCTGCGCGTGGAGGACGCTGACGGCAAGGTGCTGACGTTCTCGGGAGACTCGAGCTACACGCCGTCGCTTATCGACGCCGCCCGTGGCGCCGACCTGTTCCTCTGCGAAGCAGCCTGGGGTGCGTCGTCGGAAGGCAAAGCCGAAGGCATGCACATGTCTGGCAAGGAGGCGGGACGCCTCGCCCGCGAAGCCGGGGTGAAGACGCTGGTGCTGGTGCACATTCAACCGTGGACTGACCCGCACAGTGTGCTTGAGGCAGCCCGTACTGAGTTTGATGGCGAGATTCTGCTGGGGCAGGCCGGCGCCGTCTACGAGGTGTAAGGGTCGGGCCTTACTGCGTTACCCCTTTTAAGGGGTGGAAGGTGACCTAGGGGGTCGGGTGCGCTAAATTGGCCACCACAACGACCGGTTCCGCTAGGCTACATCTTGAGTAGTCAGTCCAGGGCCGGTTTTCAAAATCTTGGGGGTAGGGGATCGTGGTATCCACGAAACCGTTTCAGAACTATGAAGACTTGCTCACGCTATTGGGCGAACGGGGGATGCGAATTGCAGATCTTGCGTCTGCGGAAGAGTCGCTGCGAAACATCGGTTATTACCGTTTGAGCGGATACTGGTACCCGTTTAGAGAGCCATTCCCGAATCAACAAAAACTTCACGGATACGAACTCACACGCAAGAATGAATTCCGTGAGGGAACGAATTTCGACGACATCATTCGACTCGTGAGGTTCGATACCCGATTGCGTAAGGCAGCCTTGAGTGCGTTGGAGCCCGTGGAGATTTGGCTCCGTAACGCCATTGCACACACGATTGGTAGCGTGCACCCGCTGCTTCATCTTCATCTTGACGACCCGTCAATGCTTGACCTGCAGATGCAGCCTCCCATTAAGGAACCGAACCAGGTAGAGCGGTATGCAAAGTGGTTGGACCGCTTTGACGCATCTATTGGTTACTCCAAAGAGGATTTCGTACACCACTACCGGGATCGCAACGAAGATCTTCCAATTTGGGCTGCAGTGCAGACCTTCGAATGGGGAACGCTGCACAATCTGTACGATCTGCTTCCAAAGTGGATGCGCGAGCAGATCGCTGCTGATACCGGGCTCACGTTCAAGGAGCTCGGGTCATGGCAGCGATCGCTGGCTTATTTGCGAAATACGTGTGCACATTACGCGAGACTGTATAACCGTGTAGACGATGCACCGCTTGTGCCAAGAAAACCAAGTTCCACACTCAGCTGGATTCGGGCGTATCCGGAATCGTTGCGAGACCGGACATTCTTCAAATTGTCCATGTTGCAGTACCTGCACGGTGTGATCGAAGGAGAGCCACATTTCGGGCTCACCAAAATTGCTCACGAATTCCTGATGGCCAATTTCCCGGGACACGATCTTTCGACGCACTCACACTCGTTGCCCATCCTCACCGCAATGGGGTGCCCTCCGAACGTGATTAATAAATCGCCTTGGGTCTAGTTGGCTTGCAGGGACGCGACGCCCGCCTGCGTTACGCTTGGGGCTATGACTGATTTTTCGCGTTTTGACGGTCGCGCCGTCGACGAGCTTCGCCCTGTCCGTATCACTCGCGGTTTTACTTCGAACCCTGCTGGCAGCGTGCTGGTGGAGTTCGGTAACACCCGCGTGATGTGCACCGCTTCGGTGGAGGAGGGCGTTCCCCGTTTTAAGAAGGATTCCGGCGAAGGCTGGCTGACCGCCGAGTACTCCATGCTTCCTTCCGCGACGCACGAGCGTATGCCGCGTGAATCGATGCGTGGCAAGGTAAAGGGCCGCACGCACGAGATTTCGCGCCTGGTGGGTCGTTCCCTGCGCGCTGCGGTGGATCTTTCTGAACTCGGTGAGAACACCATCCAGCTCGACTGCGACGTGCTCCAGGCCGACGGTGGTACCCGTACCGCGTCGATCACTGGCGCGTACGTGGCACTTGCGGACGCGATCGCTGTGCTCAAGGAGCGCGGCGTGGTGCCGGGTGAGCCGCTGCTGAAGCCGGTAGCGGCGATCTCTGCTGGCATCATCGACGGCCACGTCTGCCTTGACCTGCCGTACGAGGAGGACTCCCGCGCGGAGGTGGACCTCAACGTGGTGATGCAGGAGGGTGGCAACTTCGTCGAGATCCAGGGCACCGGCGAGCACGGCCTGTTCGGCCGCGAGCAGCTCGGCGAGATGCTCGACGTGGCAGCCAAGGGCTGTGAGGAGCTTTTCGCAGCCCAGAAGGCGGCGTTGGGATGGTAAGAGTCCTCGTCGCTTCCCGTAACCCGGGCAAGGTCCGCGAACTCGACCAGGTGCTGCGCGAGCTGGCCATCGAGGGAGTGGAGCTTGTGTCGCTTGATAACGCCCCCGCCTACCCCGACCCTGTCGAGGACGGCCTGTCCTTTGAGGAAAACGCAGTGCTGAAGGCCCGGGCTGGTGCTGCCGCGACTGGTCTTCCGTGCGTCGCTGACGACTCCGGCCTAAGCGTCGAAGCCCTCAACGGCATGCCGGGCATCCTGTCCGCTCGCTGGTCCGGTAACTACGGCGACGACGCTGGTAACAACGCTCTGCTGCTCAAGCAGATGGAGGATATTAACCAGCGCCGCGCAGCGTTTGTGTCCTGCTGCGCGCTTGCCACCCCAGAAGGCGACGTGCACGTCGCGGAGGGACGCTGGGAAGGGGAACTGCTTCGCGAGCCCCGCGGCGACAACGGTTTCGGCTACGACCCGCTCTTCGCGCCGGATGACGCGCCGGGGCGTTCCTCGGCGGAACTGACCTCGGAGGAGAAGAACGCACGGTCCCACAGGGGCAAGGCGTTGCGGGAGTTGGCAAAGCACATCGCAGCGCTGGAGTGACGAATTTCGTTACAGTGGCGGTATGAAGAAAACAATCGCATTCGCAGCAACTGTTCTCGCTTCCAGCGCGCTTCTGACCGCGTGCGGGCAGGACGGTGACTTCGACGGCACCTGGTCGGGCGACGTCACCGCAACCCAGGAGGGGACCGGTGGTGGTCATGCCACCGTGACCATTGACGGTAAGGATTGCTCCTGGGAGCTGACCGAAACCGACGGTGAGACTAACGAAGCGAACTGCCTGCGCGACGATAAAGAGTTCAAGCTGGAAGATCCGCTGACGCACCAGGATCTGGAGTACGACGCTGAGCGTGCTGGCGACACGTTGACGCTGTCGCCACAAAACGATCAGGCAGAAAAGGTCGGCGTCATGGTGCTAACAAAAACCGACGACGAATAAGTTTCGCCGCCGGTTTCATCCCCCGAAGTTCCAGTTCGCCGGCGTTAGGCGAGCTGGAACTTTTCTTTAACTTCCTTGCGGCGCTTCTCTTCCACAAAGAAGGACATAAACGGCACAACGCCGGAGATAGCGGTTGCCACCCAGGTGCCGCCGGACCAGCGGGCCTTGGAGCCGAGATTCAGCGACGTCATCAAGAATGCGACGAAAGCAAAGCCGTGTACGCGCGCGACCCAGGACAAGTAGTCGACGTTCATGTCGAAGCCGTACTGCATGATCATGCGGGCAATCAGTAGAAGCAGCAGGACGCCGGTGACCCACGCCGCGATGGAGAACCACAGCAATGCCTGCTTGACGCGGCGCTGGCGCTCCGGGTGGATGCGCTCTGGCTGTGCTGCTGGCTGAGTTTGCTCGGTCATGCGTGTTCACCTTTACCTTCCGGGTGGGTTTCGCGGCGCGGTGCCACAAGTTTGTTGTATTCGTCGACGTCGATCTCCGGACGTGCGGGCAGGAAGTCCTCGTCGATTTCCGTGACGGGCTTGTGCTTGCCGTAGCGGGCGAGATCGGCCTCGTACAGGTCATCCATGGTCAGTCCTGCGTTCTCGGCGTCAATCTTGTCGTTTTCCATGCGCATACCTACGCGGTAGGCGTAGATGAAGAACAGTGCGAAGCATGGCCACTGCAGGGCGTAGCCCAGGTTCTGGAGAGTGCCGGTGCCGGATTGGTAGCGTTCCCACTGCCACCGGGCGAGCAGCAGGCACGTCACTGCGGCTGCGATGAGGAGCAGGATGTGCCACCATCGCACGCGGAGACGCTCACGCTGCGGAATCGGGGTGGTCCCGTCCGCGTCCGTGTGTTCCAACTTTTCGCTCACGAGTGGTGATCTTACCCGGTAAAACCATGGTGCCAAACTAAAGTTTGATACCGCGGTTTCTGTGGATGGGGGCGCGGCGTGTAATATCCGTTCTCGACGCGCCCGTGGCGGAATTGGCAGACGCGCTGGATTTAGGTTCCAGTGCCTTATGGCGTGAGAGTTCAAGTCTCTCCGGGCGCACCAGAACAAAACGCAGGTCAAACTACATAACCACCCGCAAATCAGGGGCTTGTGGCTGCAATTTGGCTACATCCGAAAAAAGATCACCCATACGCGCAGCCACCTCATCAAGATCCCCATCGAACAACTCCGCATACGTATCGAGCGTCAATGCCGCCGACTTATGGCCGAGCTGACGCTGCACCGTCTTCACAGACGCCCCCGACTGCACCATCAGCGACGCCGCAACATGCCGCAAACCGTGGAACGTAATCCGCTCCGGCAGCTCGCCACGCGCCACAAGACGGTTCACCGCCTGGGCGAAAAAATCATGCTTGCCAAGCGAGCCCCACAACCCACCGTTCGCCTTCGTGAAAATGAACTCGTCCGCTGCCAACCCCTCCGCAAGCGCGACCAGATCATCCATCACAAACCGCGGCACCGCAATCACCCGCGCCTCATGCCCCTTCAACGGCCCGACACTGATCTCCCCGCCGGAATCCTTCACCGCCCGCTGCAGTCGGATGCGTGACTGCTCCACCATGAGGTCTCGTGGCTGAATGCCCACCGTTTCGCCCCATCGGGTGCCGCACGTCGCCGCCAGCGCCACCGCCGTCTTCATCTGGGAGCACTCATCTACCAGGGTCCACACTTGCTCCGGCGTGTAGTACACCTTCTTAGCCTCGGGCTTGCGTGGCAGTTTCACCCCGCGGGCAGGGTTGACCATCAGCGCACCGTCTTCCACCGCCAGGTCAAGAATGCCGGCGAGAATGCCGAAAGCGCGCCGGGTTGTCGACGGTGTGGCCTTGTGCTCACCAAGCCACGCTTGCACCTCGGACTTACGTATCGATCCCACCCGCCTGTGTCCCCACACCGGCTCGACATGGTTCCTCCAGGACGGCTTCATCACCGCCAAGCTGCCAGGCTCAAGGTGCTGCTTCGACGCCCACCAGGCAGGCCAGAGATCAGCCACGGTGGTGTTACCCCGGTTGGGGTCGATCCAGCTTCCGTCCGCAACGGAGACCGCGTTTTTGTCTGCCCAGGTTTGGGCGTCTGATTTGCGGGTGAAGCCGCGTTTGGAGCGGACCTTGCCGGCGGGGTCGCGGTACTGCACCCGCCACTTTTTGCCGGATTTTGTGGTGTATGGCGAGACACTTGCCATGCTGATAGTCTCCTAATCGGTTCAACGGGAAAACCGCCACCCCCGGGCGGGTTGGACCACCCCCCCCAAATAAGGCGCCCCAGCGTCGAAGCTCCCCAGCTCCCGTGGGGCGCACCCCATTCACGCAGTTCTCTTTTCTAGATCAGCTCGCCAAGTGTCGAGGAGGGAAACAGTGACACCCAGGTCGGCCGCGATCGCACCAGCCTGGCCGTCGTACATCATCTCAAGCTCTCGATACTCGCGCGGATCGATGAGTAGCTCGGCGGCGTAGAGGTCCGCGCGGTGCTCGTAGCGCGGGTGGTGGCCGGCAGGGGCGCCATGCGCGGCATGCCCGAGCTCATGGGCGAGCGTGTGGACGCGGTTGCGTGGGCCCAGGGTGGGGCGCACCACGATCAACTGCTCGTCGGGGAACCACCCGCCGAGGTCGCCGGGGCGAAGCCGGCGCCCGCGGTCGTCCTCGACGCGTAGACCCAGGCGCTCGGCGTGCTCGAGCAGTTTAAGCTCCAGGTCCGTAATCGTCATCACCTTCCTCCGGCTCCACTTCGCGACGATTCGCAGCGTAGGGCAGCGAGTCGACATCACCGTCGCGAGTGTTCGAACGCCGCGCCGCTAGATCATCTTGGCCCAGTGCAGATTGCGCGAGGCCCAATTTTTCGCTCGGGCTCAACGTGTCCTCAGCGAGGCGGTAGATCAGTTGCTCCTGGGTTGCTGTCGATAGTGAGGTGCCGTCGCTGTCCATGAAGTCGAAGACGTCGTCCCGGGTGAGGTGGCCGAGTTCTACGAGCAGTTCGACGGGGTTGATGGCGAGGGCACGCGCTACCTGAATTGCATCGGCCGCGTCGAGACCTCGGTTCATCCGGTCGTTGGCAGCGTTTCGCGAGATGTGGAGGGCGTCGGCGATTTCCTGGGCGATAACGCGTCGGCCGGCCATGCTTCCGAGGATGTTCTTTACGTCTGCTGGGGTTGTCATGAACTTCACCTTAATGCACAAAAAACTTGTCAGCAAATGGGGAGAACCTGCATATATGACATGCCGGGTGCCCCTTTTTAAATCCTCCTCTTGTCATTTTCCGATGATATGACATACGATGTTGTCATTCCGAGCACGAAAGGAGGGAAAGTGACAATGTTCCTTATCAGTTTGGACGAGTTGGACCGCATCAAGCGACTGAATCATCTCTACACAGCAGTCGACCTTGCGGACCGCACAGGACTGTCCCGGAACACCTGGAATACAGCGATGAAAACGCGCCGGCCTACGCCCCAAGTTCTCGAGGCTCTCGCCCGACTTGGCGCCGACCCCACGCGCGTCCTCGTTCGTGCAGACGAATACATCGCCGCTTAGCGGCACCCAAAGACTTTTCCGCTCCCGGCAGCAGTCAGGCCGGTGAGCACGTTGATTGAAAACTCGATAGTGAAGCACCAAAACCTTTATGGAGGAGGTCCCCACCGCTCACCAGCGGGTGATGTGGGGCCAATGATGCCGATGGTAAGGCGTCTAGTCCGAAGAGATACAGGCCCAGTCGACTTGTCCTGGGCAAGACACGTCTCGTGTCAGGCACCCACCTCATCGGTGGAGGTACCGGTCGGACGATAAACACCAGCCCCGCTAGCTCAACGGAAGAGCGGCCGAGTCCTAATCGGCAGGTTCCAGGTTCGAATCCCGGGCGGGGCACCAGGGGTGGGTGGTGTCCGCAAGAGGTTCGCCGTTCTCTACCTCTTGCACCCGCGCATTCAAGGCAGCATCTGCAGGCTCGGCGTATGACCTGCGGCACTACTCGCCTGCACCATCCACCCCGCCAAAACTGTCCACCAGAGAGGAACCCACCTATGGACCCCATCACTGCCCAGCTGACCATTCACCAGATTCTCGACGTGATCTGGCCAATCCTGCCACCACAGATCTTGGAGCAACTCGCCTATGTCTAAACACACAATCGACGGGCTCACCATCGAAGCCAAGCCAACAGGCATCCACCTAAGCACGAACGATGCGCACGAAATCGTGATCCCCCACAACTCCGTGCGCATCGTCATCGCAGCTATCGAGACTGCAGCCGGCTAGAACACCACAGCGGCTGCCGGCTCACCTGACGGGAACTGCTCACCGCGCAGCGCAAACTGCACATGCTCGCTCAAGTTCAACGTCACAGCCCCGTGATTTGACTGCACCGTCACCAAGCCTGGGTACTTACCTGCACGAAGCCGAGTTACGACCTGGACAGAGCTCTCATCTTCTGCCAGGTAGTACTTCTCGCCTCCGTACTCAATTCGGTAATTCATTCCTGTTCACCTCCTTCCTGGGGCCGGTAGCCCCGAAGAATGAGTGAACCACGACAAAGGCCCCCGCTGTGCTGCAACCACAAGCGGGGGCCTGTTTTTTGGCCTCAAGAAAGGAAACCACCCATGAGTCTACGCACCATCATCTGCCGCCGAAAAGACCGGCACCACAAACCCCGCCCGTTCTGGATGTGGTGGGGCCGATGAACCACCGCATCACCACCAAGGAACTGCTCGACATGGTCGAAGCAGCCACCGGCACCCGCAAACTCGTGCTGACCGTGCCGGAGTTCGCCCAACTCGCCGGGCGTGATTACGACGAAATCCGCAAACGCGCCGGGCAGGACATTCCCGCGGAGCGTGACGGCGACCGCGGACGCTGGCGAATCCCCATCCAAGCCCTCAAACCATTCCTGGAAGGAAGGTGCGCAGCATGACCGACATCTTCAAAACGACACTCGCTACTCCACAGGTCGCCCGGTGGCAACACGAAGGCGTCGAGTGCGCCATCCACTACGTGCCGAAGTACGACATCAGGAACGGCTACTGCTTCATTCCTGACGGCCACCCCCTCGAACAGTCCGACGTCTGGGACGACCCGTTTACCTTCGACACACTGCTCGACGTCCACGGTGGCGTCACCTTCGGGCCTGAGAAAGCCGAGGGTGGGCACGTGGTCGGTTTCGACACCAATCACTTCCGCGACTACTCCGCGATCTCCAACCCGTACGGGCGCCGGTGGTCCATCGATGACGTCATCGAGGAGACGAACCGCATGGCCGCGCAGATCGCGAGAGCAGGGGAGCGTGCCGCATGACGGATATTGCTTCCGCTGTCGGTGTCCTGGACCAGGAGGTCGAGTACACGCACCGGCAGGCCGCGCTTGACGTCGTCGGCTTCCTGCTGATGGTCACCGTGCTGCTGATCGTTGGGGGGTGCCTGCTGTGACGCACCTAGCTGTTTGGCTGCTGCTCCTGCTGTGGCTGGTGCAGTTCATCGCGTGGCGCCGCGAAGTCGTCGCCCGCGAAAACCTCGAACTGCGCCTGCAGAAACTGCACGCCTACTACTCGATCACCGCGCACCCCGCGCTACGCAACCGCCCCGCACCCGACTGGGTGAAAGACCTCGAAGGAGACACCGATGAGCCTCACCAACGATGAAATGACCGCCAAGTTCAACGAGATCATCGACGACACGAAGAACCTCGCTGAACTGCTGATGGCCGCTTACAACTCGATGCGCAAGGAAATGCTCGACCACGGAGCACCGCGCGAACTCGCCGAAGACGCCGCAGAAACCCACGTGCGCACCATCCTGAAGGAAATGCTGAAGGACAACCAACGATGAGCAACGAGAAACTGGCCCGCCAGTGGGCGGAGTCCCGTAATCCGAACAGTCTGTCGGAAGACGCCCGTGCAGCCCGCGAATACATCCTGGCTACCACCACGAAGCCGACGATGGCGGACGTGGAGTGGGACGATAAACACTTCCTAGCCGGTGCAACTCTTGACACGGAAGAGAGCGCGGAAGAAATGGTCATGTGTGGCTTCACCCGTGACGGAGAGATTTACGTTGTGGAGCCGAACCCGGGGCGCGGTAAGCGCGGCTACTGGCCTATGCCGGGTGACCTCACCCCGAACGGCAAACGGTACGAGCTGGTGGAGGTCACGGAACACCCCGAGCACCTGGTCGACGAAGATGACTTCAAAGACGCACCGGAGGGCACGATCGTCGCCTCCGACGGCTACCTATCGACCCCGCTGGTCAAGCGCTACGGCAAGTGGTGCCGCGACCGTATCGAGTTCACCGCAGAAGAGCTCGATGCAGTTGCCGATCAGCTCCGCGTGTTGCGGTGGGGGTGGGGCGAGTGACTGACTGGACCAAACCACAACACTTCACCCTCGAATCGTTCTTCCGCCCCGGAAGAAAACACTGGCGCGTCAAAAAAGGAGGGTTCGGATTCTGGGAGGTCTACGGACCGCACATGATCTGGCCTGAAGCGCACTTCAGAACCATGGCGGAAGCCGTCGAATACGCGGACCGCCGCGCCCGCGAAAAGACTATCGTCCTGCCCCGGCCCGCGGTGAACGAGACGGACAAGATCGCGTTCGACTTCACAAAGTGGTCCGGCCTGGACTATCACCCCTGCATGGACGACGTCGCCATCTACCAAAGCGCGAAAGCATTCGACATGCACAACACGATCCCCCGCGCGCATTGGCGCCCGTTAGGTCTCGCGCTTCTCGCCCTCGCAGAAATGGAGGACCGTGATGGCTGCTGATCATGCCCGCATCGCGGAGCTCCTGGAGGACCTCGATGGCGCGACCACGCACCATGCGCGGTGGGTGGTGCTCGAAGCGCTCCGGGCGCACGCGGAGCCGATGGCCCGCGAACTACTCGCACCGGACGTACCCGCACCACTCACCGCAGCCAACGGAAACCCCGTATGGCGCGCCGACAACACCCTCATGGTCACCCGATACCCCGACGGTGAGATCGCCATGCTGCTCAACCCGAAGCAGGAAGCGCGCTACACCCCGCAAACCGCACGCACACAAGCAGCGCTACTGCTCGCCGCCGCCAACCACAAGGAGGCACAGCATGGTTGACCCCGACGCCCAGCGACTCCGGTGGGTGGAACGCCAGGCAGGCGTCTACGACAACGACGACGATCACGACGACGAAGAACAGGAGACCCCAGATTGGATCGCGACTTCCTCATAAAAACACTTCGCCGGTTCGTCACCGGCAAGAAAATCCCCACCGCCCAGCTCCAGCACCTGGAGGAGGGCGGTTTTATTTGCGCCACCGACGACGGCAAACACCACCTCACCAAACACGGCGCACTCACCATTGAAAGGAACCCGTAAATGGCTTGGATGACGAAAGACCTCGCCCTCGATCTCCTCGCGATCCTCATCGGCGCGACGGAGAACGCCTTCAACACGATCAAGGACGCGCCGGATGGTGATTGGCCGCCAGCAGTCGCGCAGCAGCCTGCCGATGCACCCGAGAAGCAGGCGTCGGCCGACGCCCCGGAGGAGCCGAAGCCGGATACCCCACCCGCAGCAGCACCGCATCAGCAAGAGACGCCCGCGCCGAACGCAAACGAACAGCTCGTGGAGGCGAAGAACCTGCTACAGGGCATCGTCGCTGCAGGGGGCCGCGAATGGGTCACCGGCACGCTCCTGCCGCAGTTCGGTGTCGCGAAGCTTTCCGACGTGCCGGCCGACAAGCTGCCGGAGCTCATTGAGACCGCGAAGCAGAAGAAGCAGAAGAAGCAGGAGGAAGGACAATGACCGAAGACCGTTACCTCAAGGCGTACGACCTCGACACACACAAGGACGTCACGTACGACCTCGAGACCTACAACCCCATCGAAAAAGCACCAGAAGGTGGATGGACGCACGAGGACCGCGATGCACTCCAGCGCGCGGCAAGCACGCGGAGTTACCTGATCTTCGCCCGCACGAAAAGCGACAAGGTCTGGAAGATTGAGCGTCCGCCGTTCAACGCGAAATCCATCCCGCTCAATGACCCACGCACACCACCGCACGGTGGGAAGCAGCGCCTCAAGTACGAGGAGCTCGAGTCCCTCGGCACCTGCTCAACCATCAACGACAACGACGACCAGGCGGACACCGTCGAAGCGACCGTGGCCAAGACCGAGCCGGTGGCGCATGCGGAGCGCGACCACGCACTTCTCTCCGCGTCCAGCGCCCACCGCTGGATCAACTGCACCCCCGCGCCCTACCTTGAGGCGCAGCACCCGGACAGCACATCCGACGCAGCAGCGGAGGGCACCGCAGCCCACGAACTCGCCGAACACAAACTCCGCCAGCACCTCGACCTGCCCACCACCCGGCCGGTGTCGGAGTGGGACAGCGAGGAGATGGACGACTACACCGACCAGTACGCCGACCACGTCATGGCCGAACTGCAACGCGCCCGCGAGGTAGACAAGGCAGCGTTCCTCGGCATCGAGGAGCGACTGGATTTCAGCCACATCGTGCCGGAAGGTTTCGGCACTGGAGACACGCTCATCGTCTCCGACGACACCCTCACCGTCGTGGACTTGAAATACGGAAAAGGCGTCGAAGTCAGCGCAGTCGGTAACCCGCAGATGCGCCTGTACGCACTCGGCGCACTCGCCACCTACGGCGCCATCTACGACGTCCAAACGGTGCGCACCGTGATCTTCCAGCCCCGCCTGGCGAACATCAGCACGGAGGAAATCAGCGTCGATGAACTCACCAAGTGGGCGGAGAACACCGTGCGCCCCGCCGCCGAGAAAGCCATCGCCGGCGAAGGCGAACTCCGCGCGGGGGAGTGGTGCCGGTTCTGCCGGCATGCCGCACAATGCCCCGAACGCGCACGCGAAATGTTCGCCCCAGTGCCCACCACTGCGGAGCACGTGCCGGCAGCCCCCGACCCGGACACCCTCACCGACAACCAGATCGCCACGATCGTCGCCCACTCCGGCGAACTCAAAAAGTGGCTCACCAAGGTCGAATCCTTCGCCCTGGCACAAGCCAACGAAGGTCGCGCCTACCCCGGTCTGAAACTGGTGGAGGGCAGGTCGGTGCGCAAGTACACCGACGAAGACGAAGTCGCCCGCGTCGTCGAAGCAGCGGGGGAGGACCCGCACAAGCCGCGCGAGGTCCTCGGCATCACCGCCATGACCAAACTCCTCGGCAAACAACGCTTCGAGGAGCTCCTCGGCGACTACGTCCACAAGCCGGAAGGCAAACCCGCCCTGGTGCCCGAGTCGGACAAGCGGCCAGCGCTCACACCCGTCAGCGCCGACACCGTCTTCGGACACATCGAAAAAGGAGCCTGAACCATGCCCATGTTCGAGGATGACCTGCCCCCGGGCAAGCAAATCCTGAGTGAGTCCGACCCAAGACGGGTTTCGCTCACCGACAAGCTACTCGCCGCAATCGCGGACGAGCTTCACCAGATCAACCAGCACATCGAATACCGAAATCTCTAGCCCTTTAGGAGGCACCCATCATGGCACTGACCGACCGCAACGTCACCGTCCGAGGCCGCCTGTCCTTCCCCGACCTGTTCAAGGCCCACAAAGCCAACGACCAGGCAGCCCCGAAATTCGGCGCCACCCTGCTCATCCCCAAGAGCGACACCGCCACCATCGCAGCCGTCCAAAAAGCCATCGATGCCGCAGTCGCAAAGGGCGTCAAAGACGGCAAGTTTAAGAACACCATCGACCCGTCCAAGACCAAGTCCCCGCCACTGCGCGACGGCGACAGCCTCACCGACTCCGGCGAGCCCCGCGGCTCCGAGTACGCCGGACACTGGTTCATCTCTGCGAAGTCCCCCGAGTCCCGCCCGCCGATGGTGGTCGACAAGCAGCGCCAGCCGATCTTCAACGAAGACGACATCTACCCAGGCTGCTACGTCTACATGGCCCTGGAGTTCTACCCGTACGAGAACACCGGAAACAAGGGCATCGCCCCAGCACTCATCGGCGTGATGTTCGACGCGGACGGGGAGCGCTTCGGCGACGCCCCGCTCGAGGCAGAGGACGTCTTCGGCATGGTCGCCGGCAACGGCGGTGCCGCAGCGTCGTCGGATGATGACTGGCTGTAAATGGGGCCGCGCAGCCCACACGAGGAGATCACCCGCGACCTGAAAGCAGCCCGGGCCCGCATCACCACCGCGCGCCGGGCGCTCGCAGGTCGCGACACCTACACGAAGAGCACCGGCACCAGCGGCCATGAGGACGGGCTGATCGAGATCAACGGGCAGCGCTACCTCCCCATGCGCCGTCTGCTCGGCTTGCCCGACCCGCCTGATTGGGGCCACCGCATGCTGCGCTACCACCTCGGCACCGCCTACCTCATCAAAGCAGCACAACACCCCGACTTCGACGTGAAGTACGTGCCGGACGAACTGCGCGGCATGCTGACCCACCCCATCTACGACCATCCGGCCACCAACCGGGAGCTCGTAGCGATCATCACCACCTACTCCACGAAGTAGACACCTATCGGCCCCTGCAGCATCACCGCGCGCAGAGGCCTCCCCAATCTTCCCCTCACAACTCAATACATCCCCGACCCCGGCAGAAAGCGAGGAGTGGCCCCCATGAAAAACCGCGAGCTGAAAATCAGTACCGCTCCGAGCAAAACATCTGCCCGGTGGACCAACACGCTCACAACCCTCCAAGACCTCACCGCCCGCGCCTACGACCCCGCAGTCGTGGACTGCACCGTCGCCGAATACGAAAAACTCCCAAAGGGGGAGCGGGACAAGCGCAAGGACGTCGGCGGATTCGTCGGCGGACACCTCAAAACCGGCCGGCGCCGCAAAGGCCACGTCCTCGCCCGCTCCCTGGTCACCCTCGACCTCGACAACCTCCCCGCCGACATCGACCTCGCCGAGGTGCTCGCGGACACCCTGCCGTACACATGGCTCGCCCACACCACACTCAGCCACACCACCGACAACCAACGCTGGCGCGTCTGGGTGTGGCTTACCCGCGACGTCACCGCCGACGAATACGGCGCCGTCGCCCGCCGCATCGCCCAAGACATCAACCCCGGACTCGACTGGTTCGACCCGTCCACCTTTGAGCCGGAGCGCCTGATGTACTGGCCGGCCACCCTCACCGACGGCGACTACCACGTCGAAGTCAGCTCCAAGAAGGACATCCTCAACCCCGATGATTTCCTCGCCCGCTTCGACGTATGGCAAGACGTCACCACCTGGCCCGGCATCACCCCCGACCAAGCCAAGGCATATCTGGACCGCGGGAAGCTCGACGACCCGCGCGACAAACCCGGCATGCTCGGCGCCTTCAACCGCGCGTACCCCATCACCCGCGCGATCGAAACGTTCCTGCCCGAGGTGTACAAGCCCGGCACCACGAAGGACCGCTACACCTACACCGGCGGCACATCCTCCAACGGCCTGATCGTCTACAACGGCGGCTTTTACGCCTACTCGCAGCACGCCACCGACCCCGCAGCCGACGGCCACTCCCACAGTGCGTTCGACCTCGTGCGCATCCACCGCTTCGGCGACCTCGACGCGGACACCACCGCCAGCACACCAGCAAACAAGCGCCCGTCGTATGTCGCGATGATGGACCTCGTCAACGACGACCCGGGCGCCCGCGCCGAGAACGCGAAAGCCACCGCCGCGATGATCGACGAAGTCTTCCAACCGATCACGAGTGATGGCGACGACGAACCTGCAGGTGAAGCCCAACAGTTTCACGAAACGAAACAGTTGCCAGAAGAGGACGCCGAGGCAGGGGAGAAGCCGACCTCCAGCAAGGACTGGCTCCTCAAACTCGAAACCAAAAAAGACGGCGGCTTCAAAGACACCATCGGCAACTTCGAAAAGATCCTCACCCACGACCCCCGCTTCAACCACATCGCCTGGAACAGCCACGCCAGCCAACTCGAAGTCCAAGACCCACAAAAACTCCCCTGGAAACAGGTGAAACCAGGCTGGACCGACAACGACGAAGCACGACTCAAAACCGAAATCGCCCGCACCTACGGCGGACTCTACGCACCCACCAAAATGAACGACGCACTCCTCTCCACCGCCAGCGCGCGCGCCTTCCACCCCGTGCGCGACTACTTCAACAACCTCCTGCCCTGGGACGGAGTAGGAAGACTCGACACCCTGCTCGTGGACACGCTCGGAGCCGACGACACCGACTACGTCCGCGCCGTCACCCGCAAAACCTTCGTCGCCGCACACCGCCGAACCTTCCAACCCGGCTGCAAATTCGACCACGTCCTCACACTCGTCGGACCCCAAGGGGTCGGAAAATCGACCATCTTCGCCCGCATGGCCGGCCAGTGGTTCTCCGACTCGCTGACCATCACCGACATGAAGGACAAGACCGGCGCGGAGAAACTGTTGGGCAACCTCGTCGTGGAGCTGTCCGAGCTCGCCGGCATGCGCAAGGCTGAGGCGGAGCCGGTGAAGGGCTTCATCTCGCGGACGGAGGATAAGTTCCGCCCCGCCTACGGCAGGGTGGTGCAGACCTACCCGCGCCAGTGCATCATCGTCGGCAGTACGAATGCGGACGAGGGTTTCCTGCGCGACACCACCGGCAACCGACGCTGGTGGCCCGTACACGTGACAGGGGAGGGCTGGCTCGGCAAACCCCACGACCTGGACCAGCACACCATCGACCAACTCTGGGCAGAAGCACGCGCACGCGACCTCGCAGGTGAAGACTTGTTCCTCACCGGTGAGGTGCTCGAGGTTGCCGAACATATCCAAGCCGAATCCGTTGAAGCGGACGACCGCATCGGCATCGTGCAGGAGTACCTCGACAAGGTCTTGCCCCCGAACTGGGACGGTCTATCGCTCAACGCGCGGCGCGTCTGGCTCGAGGACGGCACACTGCCAGACCACCTCCGCGAGGTCGGCATGTGGGACCACACGAAGCAGCGCACCACCGTCTCGAAGATCGAAATCTGGTCGGAGTGCTTCGGCCGCGACCCGGACGCAATGCGCAAAATCGACTCGCACGAGATCACCGCGATCATGCAGCAGGTCGACGGCTGGGAAGACACCGGACAACGGCAGCACCTTCCAATCTATGGACGCCAACGCGTTTACAGGCGCGCGCATGTTCGAGTGGCCTAAACGGCGGGACAAAGCCGGGACAAAGCCGTTCTGGACTTTGTCCCACGCGGGACAAACGGGACAAACTCAAAACTTTGTCCCGCACTTTGTCCCACACCTGGCACGGGGCGTGAGCCGGGGAAACACTGATTTTGGGACAAACGGGACAAAGTTTTTACCTAAAGAGTTTGTGGGCGTTTAGAGGTGCTTATGTCCAAAACTACAGACACGCCGCCTAAACCGAAGACCTAAGTAGAAGCGTTGTCCCGTTTGTCCCGCAACGCCCAGAAACGGAGCCGAAAATGTTAGAACGTCAGGTCGAACAAGCACTGGTCCGCGAGGTCCGCAAACACGGCGGAATCGCCCCAAAATTCACCAGCCCCGGAACCGCCGGCATGCCAGACCGAATCGTCATCCTCCCCGAAGGACGCATCTGTTTCGTCGAACTCAAACGGCCCGGACAAAAACCCCGCCCCATCCAAACCCGCCAAATGGACCGCCTCACCCAACTCGGCTGCATGGTCCGCACCATCGACCACCCCAACCAAATCCAGGAGCTTATCGATGAAATACGTACCGCATGACTACCAGCGGCACACCACCCAATTCATCATCGACCCCCCCGAAGCCGCCATCCTGTTAGGAATGGGCATGGGCAAGACGATCTCCACCCTCACCGCCATCGAAGCCCTCAAAAACGACTACTTCGACATCGACAAGGTGCTTGTCATCGCCCCGGTCCGCGTCGCCCGCGACACATGGCCCGCCGAGATCGAGAAGTGGAACCACCTCAAAGGGCTCACCGTCAGCCCCATCATCGGCACCGCGAAACAACGCGAAGCAGCCGCCAACCGTCAAGCGGACATCTACACCATCGGGCGAGAAAACATCCCCTGGCTGGTGAAGCATCACGGCAGCCGGTGGCCCTACGACATGGTCGTCATCGATGAACTGTCCAGCTTCAAAAACCCACAGGCAAAACGCTTCAAAGCCCTAAAAAAAGTACGCCCCAAGATCGCCCGGATCGTCGGGCTTACCGGCACCCCAGCACCCAACAGCCTGCTGGACATTTGGGCGCCGTTCCGCCTCATCGACAACGGCCAACGTCTCGGCCGCTTCATCACCCACTACCGCGACCAGTACTTCTTGCCTGACAAGCGCAGCGGGCAGGTCATCTACTCGTGGAAGATCCGCCCCGGTGCGGACCAGGCGATCTACGACAACATTGCCGACATCACCGTTTCCATGCGCACCACCGACTACCTCACGCTGCCGGAGGTCACCCGCCAGCACATCGAGGTCACCCTCGCCCCGAAGGAGCAGAAGATGATCGACACTCTCAAGCGCGACCTCGTCCTGGACCTCGGCGACGACACCATCGACGCCGCCAACGCCGCCACCCTGTCGCTGAAGTTGCAGCAGCTTGCCGGCGGAGCGATCTACAACGAGGACGGCACTGGCGTCATCGTTGTCCACGACCAGAAACTTAAGGCGCTGGCGGAACTGGTGGACCAGGCCGACGGCAACACCATCCTGGTGGCCTACTGGTTCAAGCACGAGCGTGACCGCATCCTGTCCACAATCCCCGGCGCGCGCGTCCTGGACACCACAGAAGACTTCCAGGACTGGAACGCCGGTAAAGTGCCAGTTGGGCTGATCCACCCCGCATCCGCCGGCCACGGCCTGAACCTCCAAGCTGGTGGGCACATCATGGTGTGGTTCACCACCCCCTGGTCCCTGGAACTTTATGAGCAGGCGAACGCGCGCCTGAACCGGCAAGGACAAACCGAGCCGGTCAGCATCATCCACATTGACACCGCCAATTCGATCGATCAAGACGTGCACGCAGCCTTAGCGCGCAAGGACACCACCCAGTCCGCACTGATCGCCGCTGTCGCCGCCGAGCTCGACCACGCAGAGAGGACCGCAGCATGACCACCCCCGATGAACTCGCCCACGCGGCGAAACGCCTCGCGAACACCTACGCCACCCTCGCCGAACTTAAGTGGGCACCCGAGCGGCCCCCGAACGTGAAAGTCATGCGGTCCCAAGACGGGCCCCGGTCGCCGAGTCCAGACAACGACCGCGCCTTCAACCTCGAGTACGAGCTGGAGCGCGAAACACCAGACGAACGCGTGCCCGGTGGACTCCGAGCCATGGCGCGCGACGCCCTCGGCTACACCACCGCGCGGCGCCACATGCCCGGCGGGCACGGCTACTGCGACGACCACGTCACCCCCGGAATGCTGTGCGCCCACATCGCGCGCCACGCCCAAGAAATCGTTGAACACTTCCCAGCAGCCGAAGAACTCGCCGAACTACTTGTCGACCAGGACCGGTACCTCACCCGGCGCGTCCACAACCACCGCGGCGAAACCCTCAAACCCCTACCGGTGGACACCGTCGCCACCGGGTTCGGTACCGCCGCCGACCTCGCCCCGATCGTCTCCGCCGCCGTCGGACGATCATTCACCCGCGACCAGATCCGGTACTGGGGCAGAAGCGGGCGCGTCACCCCGTACACCACCGCCGACGGCACGACGCACTACCGGCTCGGCGACCTCATCGAGACAGCGCGCGAGTACGCCGACAAGCGCGTCAGCCCTTGACCTATTTCCGCGACCGTATGCTATGCTGACGCACGAAAGACCTGTCACCACGTGGCGGGTCTTTTTTCATGCCCAGGTTTCGACGGCACACAACCCTGGGCACCCAAGTTCTCTGTGGTGTAACCGGCAGCACAGCAGACTCTGAATCTGCAGGTCTTGGTTCGACCCCAGGCAGAGAAGCAAAACCATTCCCTCTGGTGTACCGGCAGCACACCGCACTTTGACTGCGGAGGACGTGGTTCGACACCAAGGAGGGAAGCAACGAACAGCAGGGGAGGTACACCACCATGAGCATCCCCGAATGGACCGGCAGACGCCGACGTGAAGTCACCGCCGACTTCAAAACCAAAAGCCAAGCCGCAGACGCCCACTGCTGGCTCTGCGAACAACCCATCGACTACGCCGCACCGGCTGGCACCACCAACGCCTTCGAACTCGACCACTTCTACCCACGCGCCGACTACCCCGAACTCACCTGGGAAGAAACAAACTTCCGCCCCGCACACTGCGGCTGCAACCGCGCCCGCGGCAAACGCGACGCACCCACAGCCATCGGACCCACAACAATCAATTGGTGAACACCAACCATTGGGGGTAGGGGGGTAAAAATCACAACCACCCTGGTCAACGGCCAATGAGGGGGCGGGTGAGGGGCCTCTCTCCCCACGTGAGGTGGCGCCCCATCGCGCGCACGCGCGCGCGGAGAAAGGAGTGATGGTTTTGGCGACGTTGGAGGACGCTGTCCGCTCGGCCGTGGCCGCGGCCGGCGACCATATCGAGAAGAAGGACCGTGCTGGTGTGGAGCTGGCGTTGCGGTATGCCCGGGCGATTGATGAAGCTGGGCTCGAGGGTGGGCAGACGCTGACGAAAGCGCTCTATCTGGGGCCGCACCTGTTGAACACGCTGGTCGAGTTGGGGCTGACCCCTGCGAAGCCGGTGAAAGTTGAACATCAGGGTGGGCCGGAGACGGCGAAGGTGATGGACGAGCTTGGCGCGTTGAGGAAGCGGCACCGTGGCGGGGCGTAAGGGGAACCCGGAACCGCGGATTTTCACTCCTCCTCTTGTTGAGTTGACGCCGGAGACGTCGCTCGGGTTTGAAGCGATTGAGTTTTGTGAGTCGTTTCTCGGGTTGACGTTGCGCCCGTGGCAGAAGTTTGTGCTGATTCACGGCCTGGAGCTGGATATGCGCACGGTGCCGGGCAGGCCGGAGTTCGACTCGGATACGCCGGAGCGGCGCCTGTATGACTACCGGTTCCGGCAGGTGCTTGTGCTGGTGGCGCGTCAGAACGGCAAGACCGTTGTGATGGACCTGTTGGGGTTGTGGCGGCTGTTTTCTGATGGTGCGTCGGAGATTTTGTCGTCGGCGCAGAACTTGTCGAATGCGGAGCGGTCGTTGAAGGACGCGTTCAAGATGGCTGCTCGTAATCCGACGTTGGCGCGGTATTTGCCGTACAGGATGGAGCGTGGGAATTGGGTTCCGTACATGCGCCAGGCGAACGGTTCCAATCAGATCGAGTTGTCGACGGTGCCGCCCGGTTTAGAGGGGGTGCTCGATATTTCCGGCGCGATGCCGTCGTGGTACGTCATCGCCGCCGGCGGAGCTGGCCGCTCGTTTTCGGCCGACCTCGCAATGCTCGATGAGTTGCGTGAGCACAAGAAGTCCGACATGTGGGACGCGATTGAGCCGACCACGAGGGAGCGTCCGCGTAATCAGATCTGGTCGTTTTCGAATGCGGGTGATGTGCGCTCGGTGGTGCTTCGGCGTCTGCGCAATAACGCGTTGAAGGCGATCGAGGAGGGCACGACCGGGCGCGAGAAGCTGTGTTTGATGGAGTGGTCGGCGGAGCCGGAGCGTTCCATTTTCGACCCGGAGGGGTATTTCGAGGCGAACCCGTCGTTGGGGTGGGGTAATTCGACGGTGGAGGATATGGCGGCGCTTGCGCGCGCTGCGCTGGACCCGGAGGACGCGGACGCGGACGAATCGTCGTTTCGCGCTGAGTACCTGTGCCAGTGGGTGGAGTCGCTGGAGCCTGGCAAGTTCACCACTGCGCAGTGGGAGGTACTGGCGGACCCGCTCGATGGGCTGCCGGAGGGCACCGAGGTGCATGTCGGTATCGACTTGTCGTTGGAGGCGCGCAAGGCGCATATCGCGGTGGCGTTCGAACGGCCCGATGGGCTGTGGCATGTCGAGGTGGTCGCGTCGCGCGTCGGGTACTCGTGGGTGCCGGACTGGCTCAACGCCCGCCGTGGCGGGTGGTTTGACGGCACGGTTGGTTTGCAGTCGACGGGTAACGCTCCGGCGACGGTGCTCGTGCCGCTGCTTGCGGAGGCCGATATTCAGATTGCGGAGTGGCGCGGTGCCGCGATGACCGGTTCGGTGCTGGCGTACACGTCGGCGATTCGTGACGGGCAGATCCGCCACCCGGGGCGCGCGGCGGGGTCTGATGTGCCGACGTTGTTGGAGGCATCGGCGGTGGGGGTGAAGGACCGCAAGCTCGGCGACGTCGCTTTGTGGGATCGCGATAAGTCGACGGGTGATGCGTCGCCGTTTATCGCGACGAACGTGGCGTGGTGGATGGGGCACCGCGTCGAGGACACGTTCGTGTCCGCCTATTCGGATGAGGCGTGGGACGACGAGTCGGAGGAAACAGATGTGCCGCTAGTCGACGGTGACGGTGGCGATGAGGACGGTCTGCTGATCGTGTGAGAGGAGGTGGCCTGATGGGCCTGTTGGAACGTTTGGGCCTGGTGCGCCCCGCCTATGTGCTGCCGGAGCCGGACTTCGACCCTGGGCTGGCGCTGTTGGATTTGGCGGCGGCGGTGCCGAAGTTGTCGGTAGAGCAGCTGTGGCATCAGCAGCCGCACTTGCGCACGGTCACGAGCTTCATCGCGCGGATGGTCGCGACGGTGTCGCTGCACTGCTTCGAACGGCTGGAAGACGGTGGTCGTGATCGGGTGCGTGACTCGTTTGTGGCTGCGATGCTGCACAAGCCGAACCAGCACGAGACGATCTACCGGTTCCTCTACGACTCCGTGATGGATCTGTGTCTGTACGACGAGTTCATCTGGGTGCTCGAGGATAAGCCGGATCGGCCGGACCGGTTCAACCTGGTGAGGATTCCGCCGCGCTGGGTGGTGGACATGGAGTGGTCCGACCCGTGGACGCTGAAACACCTGGTGATCGACGGTGGTAACGGCAAGCGCATCTGGATTAAGGGCGACGATGTTATCCGCATGCACGGGTATTCGCCGTCGTCGGTGCGGTACGGCGACTCGCCGGTGAATGCGCTTCGTACGGTGCTTAAGGAGCAGATCGAGTCCGCGTCGTACCGCGAGCAGCTGTGGCACAACGGGCCACGCCTCGGCGGGGTGATCACCAGGCCGAAGGACGCGCCCTGGGACGGTGCCGCCAGGCGCCGGTTCAAGCAGGCGTGGCAGTCCACCTACGCGGGCGCTGGGTCTGGTGCCGGCGGTGTGCCGGTGCTCGAAGACGGCATGGAGTTCAAGCCGTTCCACCTGTCGGCTGAGGACGAGCAGGTCGTTGAGATGACGAAGTTGTCGTTGTCGACGGTGGCGCAGGTGTACCACATTAACCCGACGATGGTGGGCCTGTTGGACAACGCGAATTACTCCAACGTTAAGGAGTTTCGCCAGTCGTTGTACGGCGACAGCTTGGGGCCGGTGATGAAGCAGATCGAGGAGCTGCTCAACTTCGAGCTGTTGCCGAGGTTGGCGAAGCTCGACCACACGCTGGACCCGGAGCTGGTGTACGTGGAGTTCAACGTCGAGGAGCGTCTGCGCGGCCGGTTCGAGGAGCAGGCTGCGGTCACGTCGACGGCGGTGGGTGGTCCGTGGATGACGCGCAATGAGGCGCGCGTGATGAACAACCTGCCGCGCGTGGCTGACGGCGACGAGCTCATCGTCCCGCTCAACGTCTCTACCGGCAGTGCTGGGGAGGACGAGGCGGAGTTGGAAGCGCCGAGCACTGGGGAGGAATCGTGATTCAGTTCGTGTCCTTTGGCATGGCTAATGGTGATGCCCCGGCGTGTGACGTGCTTATCGACTGTTTGGATTTGCCGGACCCGTCGCCGGTGGTGTTCGACACCCCGGGTACGTCACCTGTGGTTGCTGAGGTGATCACGGAGTCGAACCAGCTGGTGCTGGCTTGGGTGGAGCTTGCGGCGGCGCTGGTGTGGGAGCGGGCGAAGAATCAGCCGTCGTTCACCGTCGCGTTCGCGTGTTCTGCCGGGTGGCATCGTTCGCCGTTCGCGGCCGAGCACGTCGCAGCGGTGGTGCGGCGTATGGGGCTTGAGGTGGCGGTGTGCCACCGAGACCTGGAGGTGATCGAGTGACGGTTCACGTTGTTGTGGGCCCGCCGTGTTCTGGCAAGTCCACGTTCGTCGAAGAGTCCGCCGCACCCGGGGTGCCACGGTTCGACTTCGACCATGTCGTCCGCACCGTGGGCGCGGGTAAATCCACCACTGGCGTGGTGGACACCGCGCTCGCGATGCGGCGCGGGCTGATGGGGTGGCTACTCGACCCCGAAACCGAAGTGGACGAGCTATGGATCATCAATGCTCGGCCGTCCGAAGCCACCATCGAGCGGCTTGTCGGTATTGGCGCCGAGTTCCACGTGTGCGACCCCGGCCTGGACGAGTGCTTGGCGCGGGCGATTCGCGACCACCGTCCGCCAGAAACTGTGGAGCGTATCCGCGCGTGGTACGCGAACCCGCCGGAGATACCCGGCCACCAGATGAAGGGAGGGCCCATGCGGCTCAAAAACTACAGCGCCGAAGTGCGCGTGAAATCCGCCCCCGAAGACGCGGACACGGGCTCCACCGTCGCGGGCCGGATCGAGGCGTACGCCTCCGTCTTCGACACCGTCGACTCCTACGGCGACGTGGTGCGCCGCGGCGCGTTCACGGACACGCTCAAGGAGTGGGCCGACAGCGGCAAAACCATCCCGCTGCTCTACGGCCACAACTTCAACGACCCGTTTATGAACATCGGCGGCGTTGTTGAAGCAGCCGAGGACGAGCGCGGGTTGAAGATCACCGCCGATTTGGACATGGACAACTTGGCGGCTGTGCAGGTGCTCAACCTGATCAAAAAGGGCCGGCTGTCCGAGATGTCGTTCGCGTTCAACTACCGCGACGCCGGGCCTGTCACCGTCGACGGGGAGGACTTCTACGAGGTCCGCGCCGTCGAGCTGTACGAGGTGTCCGTCGTGCCGATCGGTGCGAACCGTGAGACCGAAATTTTGTCGGCGAAGTCCGCACGCGAGCTCTTGACCGCTGTGAAGCAGGCCAACCTCGACGCCGAGACCGAAGCCGCTGTTGTCGACGCGCTCACACGCGCGGCCGGCGACGCAGGTGACGCGGAGGCGTCTCCGCCCCCCACCCCAACCCATGAGGGTGAGGAAGACGAAAACGACGCGCTCGGGCTGCATGCCCGGGCGCGTCTCGCAATTATGGAAAGGATGGGCAAGTAATGCCGCAGTCTCTTATTGAGCAGCGTTCCGCTCTGCTGGCGGAGGCGCGTTCCCTCGTCCCGGCTGAGGGCGAGAAGATGACCCCCGAGACCTTCGAGAAGGTCGAGGACCTTATGGCCAAGCACGACCAGGTCGACGCGGAGATCCGCGCCGCCGAAAAGGCCAACGACCTGATGGAGCGACTTAAGGGTGCGGAGCTGGAGCAGCGCGCGCCGGAGGACACCCCGGCTGATCGTGCTGCAGCGTCGCTGGGTTCCCACTTCGTCAAGCACGGCGGTGACGTGCTGCGTCGCCAGGCGCTCGGCGCGCACATCGAGTCCGCGACCCCGGAGTTTGAGACCCGTGCTGCGGATGATCCGGTGCTGTCTCCGAACGCTGAGGGCTCCGAGCTGGCGAACGTGGCGCCGTGGGCGACTGAGTTCCGTCGCGGCATCGTCAACGCGAAGCGCGACAAGCTCGTCATCGCTGACCTGATGGGTGCTGCCCAGGTGTCTCCGCAGACGCAGACGATTTCCTACCTTGTGGAGAAGACTCCGCGCGTCGCGGAGGGCGGCGCCGCCACTGTGGCTGAGGGTGCGCGTAAGCCGTACGTGCGGTTTAACCTGTTCGACATCGAGTCGGAGAAGATCCACAAGATCGCGGCGCTGACGCGCATCACCGAGGAGACCGCCGAGGACCTGACCTTCGTGCGCTCCTGGATCAACAACCAGCTCACCTACGAGCTGTCCGTGGTGGAGGAGGAGCAGCTGCTTCGCGGCGACGGCACCGGTGCGAACCTGACCGGCCTGCTCAACCGCGAGGGCATCCAGCAGTACGACATCACCGGCGACCTGTTCGATGGTGTGTTCCTTGCTTCGCAGAAGGTGCCGGAGTTCACCGACCTGCAGGCCGACGCTTTGGTGATGAACACCGCCGACTACGTTCGCGTGCGCCTGGCGAAGGACGCCAACGGCCAGTACCTGGCTGGTGGCCCGTTCCAGAACCAGTACGGCAACGGCGGCATCAAGATCAACCCGGAGATGTGGGGTCTGCGCACCGTGGACACCCCGGCGATCGAGCGCGGCACCTACGTGCTGGGCAACTTCCGCCAGGGTGCGACCGTGCTGCGCAAGGGCGGTGTGCGCGTGGATTCCACGAACACCAACCGCGACGACTTCGAGTACAACCTGATCACCCTGCGCGCCGAGGAGCGCCTGGGCCTGATGGTGGAGCGCCCCGCCGCGTTCGTCACCGGTTCGCTTGCTGGCGCGGACATTCCGGGTGTTGCTGCACCGGCTGGCGCTGCGGATGCCTAACGACGAGGAAGGAGAAAAGTTATGGCGACGTTGAAGCCGTACCGTGTGCGCATCGGTGGTCGTGAGACCGTGCTGCGCCTGTCCGATGAGACAGTGAAGCGCTCCTACCCGGACGCGGAGGAGCTCAAGGTCGGTCCTGCGCCGACTACGCCGGAGGACCCGAAGCCGGCGACCCGCTCCCGCAAGACCGCGTCGAAGTAAGGGGTGTGCCGTGACCGAACCGACAGTTGAGGTGCCGGATCACGGCATCACCGCCGAGCAGTTCCCCCTCGAGGCGAAGGTCACCCAGGAGCAGGTGGATGCCGCTGTTGCGACGGTGCGCCGATTGGCTGGGTGGCACATTTGGCCGGAGCGTGAGGAAACACTGAAGGTGGACGCGCCAGGCGACCCGATGGTGTTCTTGCCGACCAAGATGCTCACCGAGGTCTACTCGCTGGCCATTGACGGCAAGACCATCGACGTCGGCGAGCTGGACTGGTCCCAGGACGGCATGGTGTGGATTGCCGGGTTGCGGCCGAACTGCACTGGCCGCCCCCGCCGAGTCGTCGCCCAAGTTCGCCACGGCTACACAGGTCCTGGTGACCTGCTGGCGTTGGTGAAGGTGATGGCGGGCCGTGGTGGTGCGCCGAACCAGTCGCTGCAGGTGGGGCGGATCAGTGTCGGCGCGCCAGGTGCAATGACACCGCAGTCGACGGAGTGGCGCATCATCGACCAGTTCAAGCTAGGACCGATGCCATGACCCGCGCGCTTATCTTCACCGAGCGGATCACGATCATCCGCGCCCGCATGGTGCCGGGTGAGTATGGCGGGCTCGAGGAAGACTGGGGCAACCCGGAGGAAATCGAGTTCCCGCATGCGGTGTCTGTGCAGCCGGTGGAGTCCATCGAGGACACCGACGGGCGGTCTCACCTGATCAGTGACCGGTGGCGGGTGTTTACCGAGCCGCCGCACCTGATCGAGGACCTCCGTCCGACCGACCGGGTGCGCGTCGACACATGGGGCCAAACGTTGTGGGCGGTGGCGCGTCCGCTGCACTGGCGCACCGCGATTCTGCCGCACTCCGAATTCGACATCGAAGAGATCCGCGGCACCGATCGCACCGGAGGAAGGAGACGCTGATGACACGTATCGACATCGACACCGACGCCATTTTCCAGCAGGTGATGGGCACCGAGCGTGTCCAGGCCAAGGTGCAGGAAAAAGCCACCCGCATCGCGGCACGCACCCGCCGTGACCTCGCACGCGCAGGAATCGACGCCACCGTGAAAGTGGTCGAGCACCCGCAGCCCAACGGCCGCGCGGGGTTCGACGTCGTGGGCAAGTCTGCCGACCCGGAGCAGGCGCGCAAAGCCGGTCGCATCGCGCGCCGGGCAGGAAGGAGCGTCCGATGATCTCGGAGCTTGCCGAGGTTGATGTGCTGAAGATGGCGCTCGATGCGGTCCGCGAAGTCGTCGGCAACGACACGTGGGTGGCCGACCGGCTGCCAGACGCGGACAATCTCACCGACAACCTCCCGGCGGTGGTCATCGACCTGCTGCCGGGTGAGGAGACCACCCCGTGGGGCGGGCGCGCCAGCCCGTCGCTGCTCGACGCGGTCCCCCTCGATGTTGAAGTTGTCGCCCGCTCCCGCGGCGAAGCCACAAGGGTCGCCGTGGTGGTGCGCCAAGCGCTCCACCAACTGCCGTACCTGGAAGGCACAGGCGTGAAGCAGGTCGACTGCCCACGCCTGTCCACACGTGAGGACATCAACCCCTACGTGAAAGTCCTGGGGGTCGTGGCGGATTTGACCGTCGCGCACACCTAACCCCCTACCCGTTCAATCCAAAGCCCTGCCTGCCTGGTGGGGCTATTTTCGTACCCCTTTTAAGGAGGGAAAATGGTTACCACCCAGTCCACTCTGCAGGGCTTCAACGCCCGCGCAGCCCGCGTCGGCATGACCGGCTCCGTACGCCGAGCCGAACTCGGCACCGCAATCGTGCCGATGGGCATCAAGTACGACACCGCCACCCACACCAACAAGGGCTACCTGTCCCCGGACGGCCTGGAAATCTCCTTCGACGAGGAGAAGCAGGAGTACATCCCGTGGCAGGAGGTCTCCGCCATCCGATCCGACATCACCAAGGCCGTAAAGTCGATCAAGTACACCCTGTGGGAGACCGACCTGAAAAACATCGCGGACCACCTCGGCGTGCGCGAAGAGGACATCGTCTTCGACAACAACGGCACCGCGGCGTTCTACGAGGAGTCGCTGCCGACGTTCCCGTACGAGCAGCAGGTCCTCGACGTGGTCGACGGCGACACCGCGATGCGCCTGACCCTGTTCAACGCGCAGATCACCTCGCGCGGCTCGATGGTGTTCAAGAAGGACCAGATCTTCGGCCTTGAGCAGACCATCACAGCGTTCCCGGCGGGTGCCGAGTACGAGGGCGTGGACACCACCGCGCTGGGTAAGACCGCGCACTGGCAGTTCAACGCCGCGTGGGCCAAGGGCAAGGAAGCAACCTCGTCCACCACCGACGGTGTCAAGCCGCTCGTGATCACCACCGGCGCCGCACTCGGCACCTCGAAGCCCGCGGTGAACCAGAAGATCGCCGTGCAGGGCGGCACCGCCCCGTACACCTTCGAAGTGTCTGGCGGTGCGCTGCCGAAGGGCGTGACGCTCGACAAGGCGGCCGGCACCCTGTCCGGCACCGCGACCGAGCAGGGCGACTTCACGTTCACCGTGAAGGCCACCGACGCGGCCGGTCTTGTGGCGTCGCGCCAGTTCACGACGACCATTTCCAGCTAACAGCGCTGGGGGAGTGGGGTGCGGGAAGCACCGGGCAGGCTCGCCCGCACTCCTCCCAACGTTTCCGCACAAAAGAGCCTGCCCCCCACCAACTTTTTCTGTAAAGGAGCCAGCCCCAAATGTCTATCAACCTCAACGAGCTCATTGAGCAGCGTGCAGAAGCCACCGGTGTGGCGGGTGATCGTATCCCGTTCGAGTTCGGCGACAAGACCTTCACCTTCAAGGACCCTCTGATGCTCTCCGACGAGGAGAAGGACGAGCTCGTGTTCCTGGACTACGACGCCGACGTGGCGGAGTGGTACATGGGAGCCGAGCAGTACGAGGAGTTCATCACCACCGAGGCCGAGTTCACCGGCCCGAACGGTAAGAAGTTCAAGAAGAACGGCTCCTCATCGTTCTTCAACCTGGTGCTGCAGGAGCACATTCGTAACGCGCGAGGTGTTGATGAGGAGGGAAACCCTACGATGCCGAATCGCTCCTCGCGTCGTGCGGCGGCGCGGAAGCGGCAGAAGCGTCGCTAGAGCAAACCTACGGGTGGGACGTGCTCGCCGCGTACTGGCGCGGCGAAATCACCCTGCGCAAACTCCGCGTGCTCATCGAGTACCTGCCGGAGGACTCCCCCGCGCGGTGGCAGGCCACCGACGGCAGACCGTTCACGATTCGTGACGCCATGATGTGGCGCGCGCTGTGGGCGGTCGCCTCCGTCGCGCAGGGACTTGCCGGCAAGGACAACAACGCGTTCGAGAACATGCCGGCCTACCCGTGGTCGAAGCCGCTCAACCAGAACACCTATGGCTCCTTCGGTGACCACACGCCGGAGGAAGTCATGGATTACCTCGACTCGCTTTAAGGAGGCTTCGCCATGTCTGATGCAGTATGGGTTCCCGTCAACGCCGAAATGAAGGGTTTCGTCGCAACCCTGATGAAAGAGGCCGGCGGGGCCGCGCAGAAGGCAGGGCAGAAAGTCTCGAGCGAGTTCGACAAGGCCGGTAAGGACGCTGGCCAGGCTATGGCGAGTGGGTTGTCGTCGCAGGCGGCGAAGATTGAGCAGGTTACTGCCAAGGTGGCGAACGCGCGCAAGGTGGAAGCGAAGGCGTCTGCCGACGTGACAGCTGCCGAGCAGGAACTGCAGGCAATGCGGTCGCGCTCTGACGCGTCCGCGTCGCAGATCGCGGCGGCCGAGCAGAAGCTCACCACGGCGAAGAACCAGCACCAGGACGCCACCCGCCCCCTCCCTCGCGTCGAGGGCGACCTGGAGGCGGTTCGCGCCGGGGAAGAAGCATCTTCAACGGCGCTCGCGCGCTCGGAGGACAACCTCGCGAAGGCGAAGACCCAGGCGCAGACCGCCACCGACAAACTTAAGACCGCAGAGCTGCGCCTTGGTGAAGCCAAGGACCAGCAGCAGGCGAAGAACCAGGCCGTCGCAGACGCGGAACTGAACCTGATCAACGTGCGCGACCGTTACGGTGCGAACACGAAGGAGACCGCGCGGGCGGAAAAGCAGCTCGAGACGGCGAAGAACCAAGCGGCGAACGCGGACAAGCGGGTGGCTTCGGAGACGGGCAACGTCGCCAAGAAACGCGCGGAGCTTGCGTCCGCCACGGACAACGTCGCCGCGAAGTCGCGCACCCACAAGGCCACCCAGCAGGACGTGGCCGCAGCCGAGCGCCGAGCCGGTAATGAAGCGGAGACCGCGCGCGGGAAGATCCGCGGCCTGGGTGACGACATGGACGGCGCCGCACGCTCCGGCGGCGGATTCGTCTCCTCGCTCGGCGGGTTCGCGAAGAAAGCTGCACTCGCTGGTGGTGCGTTCCTCGGCGTGTCTGGGGCAACCCAGGCGCTGTCCGGTGGCTTCGAGCGTCTGAACAACCTGGACCGGGCGGACATCATGTTCCGCAACATCGGCCTGTCCGCTGAGCAGGCTGGGTCCACCATGGACGACCTCAACGACCTCGTCACCGGCACCAGCGTCTCGCTCGCGGACGCCGCGGGCACCGCGTCGATGCTGATGCAGGCCGGTGTTGAAGCCGGTAAGCCGCTCAACGACTCGATTAAGGCGCTGACGAACATCTCCGCCATCGCCGGCGGTTCCGCCGAAGACGTCGGTCTGGTGCTGATGCAGATTAAGGCCGCGGGTCGCCTGATGGGTGGCGACGCGATGCAGCTGCAGCAGCGAGGTGTGAACATCTACGGCTACCTCGCGGAGTCGCTCGGCATGAGCTTCGAGGAAGTCAAGAAGCTCGGTGAGGAAGGCAAGATCACCTACGAGCAGGTGGTCGACGCGATCAACGCGAAAACCGGCGACCTTGCCAAGGAAATGGGTGAGACCCTGCCTGCGAAAATGGGGAACTTCCGTACCGCCGTGTCGTCTGCCGCGGCGGAATTCATCGGACCGTTCATCGACCCGGCCACCCGCGGGGTGGAGATGCTCACCCAGAAACTCAAGGACGCCAAACCCGCTATCCAGGGGTTTGCCGAGGGCATTAAGAACGTGTTTACCTGGCTGGGTGACCACCCGGCTCTGTTGGCGGGCATGGCGACGGCTGTGTCGTCGTTGGCTGCTGGTGCGGCGGCGGTGAAGGCCGTCGGCATCGCCAAGGAAGCCGCAAACGCCGCAAAGGCGATTAAGTCCGTCGCGGACGTGATGAAGATCCTGAACCTCACGTTCCTGACCTCACCGGTCGGCATGGTGGTCGCAGGACTAACGGCCGTCACTGTGGGCCTGACGTTGTTCTTCACCAAGACCGAAACCGGCCAGAAAATCTGGCAAGGATTCATGGACGGGCTACGCGCCGGGGGCGAATGGGTCACCGGCACCCTCGTGCCCGCCTTCGTCGACTTCGGCACCGCCGTCGGCGACGCCTTTACCTGGATCGGGGAGAAACTCGCCCCGGTGCGTGACGGCATCGGTGCCGCTCTCGACTGGATCGGTGGCAAGCTCACCGAGTTCGGCGTCGGCGTCGGCCAGTTCTACCAGACCTGGGTACACCCCCAGGTGGAGTTCTTCCGCTCCATATGGGCGCTCGGTGTGGCGAACTTCCAGGTGTTCATGGGCATGCTGGGCCAGGTCGCCGGATTCATCGGTGGGGCCTTCCAGCAAGTCGGCAATATCATCTCCGGTGTTACCTCGGCGCTGATCATGCCCGCATGGACGATGATTCAGGCGGGCGCGCAGGTGATGGCGACGATCGCGTCTGGCGCGTTCGACCTGATCAAGCTGGGGTTCCAGTTCGTCGGCCAGATGATTCAGTCCGTCTGGGCCAACATCATCGAACCTGTGTGGGGCTTGTTCCGCGACGGCGCCGGCCTGCTCGCCGACATCTTGACCGGCAACTTCACCAACATCGGTAACCGGTTCGAGTCGATGGGTACTCACCTGCACGAAATCGTCATGGGTCCGATTAACGTGGCTATGGACTTCTTCGGCAACCTCGTGTCTCTCATCTCGGATGCGTGGGTGTCGTTCCAGACCACCGTGGCGAACGTGGTGACCCAGGTGAAGAACAAGATCACCGAGATGGTCACGAACATTGCGGAGATTCCCGGCAAGATCAAGGGCGTGTTCGCGGACGCGGGTTCGTGGCTGCTGTCCGCGGGCCGGAACATCATTTCCGGCTTGTGGTCGGGCATGCAGCAGATGTGGGACAACGTCACCGGCTGGCTATCCAGTCTGCCGGGGCGTATCCGCAACTCGATCGGCTCTATTTCCTTCGGATTCGGCGGTGGCACCTCGAACGCTGACGGCTCGTTCTCGCAGTACGTCGCCGGTGGTATCGCCGAGGCAGAGTCGTACGCGAACGGTGGCGGCAGCCTGCCAACGCGAGCGGTGATCGAACGTCCGCACGGTAAGCGCGGCCTGGTCCAGTGGGCCGAGGCCGAAACCGGCGGCGAGGCATTTATCCCTCTTGCGCCGGGCAAGCGCGAGCGCTCCACCGCCATCCTTGACCGGGTGGCCGACACGTTCGGTTACGCGCTCGTGGACCAGGTGACCGGCGTGCCGTACCAGTCCACCTACCGGGGCCACCTTGGCCCGCAAGTAGTCGGTGTGTTCGCTAACGGCGCTATTACTGGCGATGACCTGGACTTGTTCTACAAGGGCGGGTCCGTCAATGGTTACAAAGCGTCGCGTCCACTTCAGTCTGCCCCTTATGTATTTGGGGGGTCGAACTGGGGTGACTGCAGCGGAACGGTGTCTGCCGGCGCTGGTCTCGCGGTGGGGATGAACCCGTTCCCGAGGAAGTTCTACACCGGTGACGAGGCTGCTTGGCTGTCGTCCCATGGGTTCCTTCGGGGCCGTGGCGGAGCCGGTGATTTCCGCATCGGGTTCAAAAACGGAGGTCCGGGCGGTGGGCACACTGCGGCCACCTTGCCCAACGGTGTGAACATCGAGATGGGCGGGTACCCGTCCGAGGGGCACTACAACACCGGAGCAGGCGCGTGGGACAAGTACTTCGACACCTTCTTCTACCTGCCGATGCAGGAGCAGAAGTGGGTTGACCCGGAAGTCACCGGGCTGAAGGACCTGTCCGCGGACGAGCGCCAGGTCGTGGTCGCCGCGGTCGATACTGCGGGGCTGTCTACGACGGCGGCGGTGCAGCAGGGCCCGCAGACCCCGTACGAGGCGTTCGCCACAACGTTCGCCGCCGAGATGGGCAACCGGTCGGTTGCGCAGATCGGCTTCGACGCGGTGGCGGACTTCTTCGGGGTAGACCCGAAGGTGACGCGCAAGGTGCTGTTTACCCCGATGGACGAGCTCCTCGGCGTGGCCGACGTCAACCAGACCGCCGCGGTGGGCAACCCGTCCACCAGCGTCGCCGGTACGCATGCGGCGCAGATCCACGACGAAGCGGTCACGACCATGACCCCGCAGCAGCTCGCGAGCGACCCGCAGCTGTCGCGGGTCAAGGACGCGGACGTCGTGAAGCAGCCGAACGTGCCGGAGTGGGGGCCGCAGTTCTTCGCCCACGAGATCGCCAACCAGGCGAAGACCATGGGGCTGGACAAGTTGGCCGCCAAGATCGGTATCGCGACCGCGCTGGTGGAGTCGGGCAACCCGCTGAAGATGTACGCGAACCGCGCAGTGCCGGAATCCTTGAGCTACCGGCATGATGCGCTGGGGTCGGACTACGACAGCGTGGGCCTGTTCCAGCAGCGCAACAACGGCGCGTGGGGCACGGTGAAGGACAGGATGACGCCGGCATCGTCGGCGAAGATGTTCTTCGCCAAGCTCCAGGGCTTCGACTACCGATCGATGGACCCGGGCGCTGCTGCGCAGAAGGTGCAAGTGTCTGCGTTCCCGGACCGGTACGGCAAGCAGATGGCCGAGGCGGAGCGCCTGCTCTCCTCGACCGGCGTGTTTGACCTCGGCGGCATCGCGGGCGGCATGGGGTGGATGCGCAAGGCCGTTATCGAGCCGGAGCGCACACTGTCCCCGCGGCAGACCGTGGCGTTCGAGAAGATGGTCGACCGCGACTTCGTCGCCCTCGACGGCACCCGCAGCGCGGGCCGTGGTGAGGGTACGACCGTGGTGATCAACATCGACGGCCAGGAGGTCATGCGCCAGCGCCTCGATGAGGCGGAGGAGCGTATCGACGTGAACACCGATGAGATTCTGGGACTGAAGGCTCCGCGTAGGCCGCGTCCGATGGCCGTGACCCGAGGAGGTGCGATGTGACAACCCCGCAGCTGACCCACTTTTGGGAGGGGGACTACAAGATCACCCTGTCCAGTGGACAGCAGGTGTTCAACATCGCCACCCCTCACGGCCACGAGCGCGCCGACCAACCGGTAATGCTGCTGCAGGGCGGCACGGACGGCTTCAGTGTGAACCCGGATGTGTCGCGCAAGGCGACGGCGAACAGGTACGGCGAGCGCGTGGTGGGGAAGAAGCTCCCGCCGTTCGGCGGCACCATGAAGGTCGTAGTCGGTGATCCTGCGCTACGGGTGCCGTTGGCGCACATTGATCGGCAGTGGCGTCGGGCGTGGTCGCCGTTCGAGGACACCATCTGCACGGTGGCCGCGACGGACGGCGGCAACGCCTGGGCGCGCTTCCGCCTGGTCGACATGACCGACGTGCCGAACAATTTGCGAGGCCGGCCGTCGTATCCGTGCGACGTTTCGTGGGTGTGCCTCGATGGTGTCTGGTTCGGAAAGTCTCGCACCTACACCGGCTCTGCGGAGGTGCGCGATACTTCCGATTCGGGGCTGTCGCCGGTGGTGTCGTTGGAGTGGGACACCACCCAAGACCTCGACGTGACGTTCCCGGACGGGCGCCGGATCACCTTCCCGCGGTCAACGGCCACGGGCAGCTTGCCGCCAACCGTCTACTTCGACCTAGAGCCGGGGATGATGGGGCACCCCACCGATGCCCCAGACGGCGACACGGTGTTCACGCTGTGGCCCGTGTTCCAAGGGAAGATGCGCGGCGTCGAGCTCAACCCGCGCCAACCGTCGTACTGGACTCTGTCGGGCTGCACGCTGCGCGTCACGCCCCGATACCTGCACCCGTGGAGGTGATCGCTCATGGCTGACGCTATCGAGGGGATCCTCGAAGCCCTCGGGCTCGACGACACCCGCCGAATCCTTGCCGTCGACTGGGAAGGGGAGAAGCGGCGCCGCGAGAACATCGTGTACTCCCGCGGCCAGTACGTCGGCATCCTCGACAAGGACTTCGTTCCGGTGATGGATATCGAGGACTGGGAGTCCGCTTCGTGGGGCGAGACGTACCAGGACACCGGCAACATGCAAATGGTGCTGCCGGGCGAGATCGCGCCGGGTGTGCAGAACCCGGTGGTGCGGTGGCTGATGCAGACCGGGTCGAACGACCCGGACGGCGTGTTCCACGACGCGGTGACGATCATTGTGGAGCGCCGCGGGTACAGCGGCACTCTCCGGCGGTTTTATCGGGTGCTCGACATTGTCGCGGAGGGCGGTCGCGATTACCCCGCGCGGGTGACCGTGACCGGACTGGACGGCATCGAGTACCTGAAGCACCTTCCGCTCTGGGCCGACCCGTCGAACCGGAGCAAGGTGGTGCAGGCCCAGTTCGAGGACAAGCAGCAAGGCTCCGCCGAGTGGGTCTCCCGCAAGCTCATTGGCCGCAACCTTATCGGGTATCAGCAGACGAGCATGCTGCACCAGCTTCTCGACGGCTCCGCGACCGGATTGACGGCCATGACCGACGACTACGACGACCCGAAGCGCTGGCGCGCGATGGTGCCCGAGCGACACCGTCTCATCTGCTCGCCGATCAGGTCGGGCCTGCCTTCCGAGTGGTGCATCGTCTCCGCCCGGTGGGATAACGCCTGGGATTTGCTCAAGCCGACGTGGGAAGCGGCGGGCATTCTGCCCATCGTTACCCTGTGGCTGCCCGGCGACCCCCAGCCGTTCCCCGACCACACCACGCTGACGATGCCCACGGTGCTCGTGGACTTCCGGCCGGTGTCCATGCTGACCGGGTCACGCACCCTGCTCGGCCAGGGGATCCGCTCGCTGTCGCGCAAAATCGACGCCGGCGACCGCTTCACCTCCGTCACCCAGTTTTCCGACCAGGCCACACCCACCCGTGCTGGGAAGCAGCCGTGGGTGGTGTTCGACTGTGAGGAAGCGCCGCGCATGACGCTGCGGAAGTCCACCGACGCGAGGTTCTTGGTCGGAGGCAAATCGCCGAAGATGGTCAACGCAGCGACCAAGGCGGCGATTAAGGGCGCGGGTGCCGCGTTCGCGTTCTTCTTCCCCCGCACCGCCGCCGTGGTCGAATACGTTGCGGACACTGCCGCCGACCTCTCCGCCGACAGGTTCCTCAACCTCAACGAGATGGAGGACCGGGACCGCCGCCGTCGGCATGGCCGATCCGGCTACATAGCCGTCGCAAAGCAAGGCGAAGCCAACTCGATTGACGCCATCCAGAAAGCCTGGCAAGCGAAAACCGAAACCAACGGCGGACTGTCGATTGAATTCACCATCGACGACGCCTACCCGTACCTGCCCGGCCGCGACTTCCAGCTCGGCGACCTCGTCGGCATCGGTGCATGGGGCGAAGTCTGGGCGGCTTACGTGTCGTCCATCGAGTGGACCTCCGCGCCGGGCGAGCCGGTGGGCTTCAGCATCGTCGTTGGCGATCTGCGGCAGGTGCAGGACCCGGAGGCGCTGTTCGCCTCCAACGTCGAGACCATCCGTGGGCGTTTGTCCCGGCTGACAGCAACCGTGAACTAGGAGAACTGCGATGAAGCTTTACCCGTTTGATGTGCCGAAGGGCGCGCACCCGTACGCCTGGGTGTTCTACGGCTTCGGCCTGGACGCCGCCACCATCAATCTGTTGTGTAGGCATGTTTTTGACCAGTTGGGGGCGCGCCTGGCAACCCCGGACGCGCACGAGGTCACGCTCGCGTGGGCGGTGGACTGGCCTCTCGACGTCTCCGCCCGCGACGTCGTCAGCGTCGGCGACGACCTGGACGTCGGCGTAGGCTTCGACACCGCTGTCACCATCATCGACGGAGCACTCCCGCCCGGTATCCGGCTTGTGCCGCACACCGGCCGGCTGGTGGGCACGTTCAAGCAGGCGGGCCTGTATTCGGTGACGTTCCGTCTGGCGCCGAAGGTGAAATACGACCCGCTCGGCGGCCCCGGCGGGCCGGACACCGCCGGCGTGTGGATCCCGATCGAGCAGCCGCGGCAAACCCCGCCCGCAGGCGACGCCCCCACGACACCGCTGGAGGACATGTCGCCGCAGGAACTCGAAGAGCTCGTCCAGCGGGCGCAGGCTGCGCAGCGCGCCCAGTTCATCCGCGCAGCCGAACAAGCCGCGGGGGATGGGGGCGAGCGTGGGGATTAGACCCAAGGCCGACGGCGAGAACATCGTCCTCACCGACACCCACCGCGATCTTGTCGACGACGTCACCGCCACCACCGACGAGTTCGGCACGGTGCTCGGCGAGGGCATCAACGAGATCGCGGCGACGGCGAAGTCCGCGAACGACTCCGCAGGTGAATTGGCGTCGAAGGTGAGCGAGTTGGAGCGGAAGTCTCCGACGTTGGTGACGTACGCGCCGGGGACTGCGTCGGGGTGGACAACCTTGAAGTTCGACGGGGTCACTTACCTGTATCTCGGTGTGGGTTTGTGGCATGTGACGGTGACGGTTGCGGGGGCGAGTGGTCTGCGACTGTACAAGCGGTCTGGGAATACGAACGCGTGGGTGGCTGAGCTTGCCAATACCAGCACTGTGAATGGGAAGCGGGCGACGTCGTTTTCCGGGATCGTGCAAATGGGGGAGGGTGACCGGCTGTTTCTTCAAACGCTTGATCCGTCTGATGTAGAGGCGTACCTCGTCTACTTCCCGCTCTAGCTGCTCGATTCATCTTTATCGGCCCTGCCTGGTGGTGGGGCTTTTCTTCTACCCAGATTTGGAGGGTTTGTCATGGCTGTAACCTTGTCCGGCACGCTTGCCGATGTGACCACCAGCCCGATTGAAACAACAACGTCCGTGACGGTGAAAGCCCCGGCGATCCGCCCCGACGGATCTCAAGTGACCACCACGAAACCCCAGCAGGTGAAAGTCGCCGCGAACGGCGCGTTCAGCATCACCGTGGTGCCAGGTGTGGGCTGGCTGTATATCGACGGTGATGGTTGGTCCGACACCATCCGTTTCGTCGCTGCGGAGGGCATGACCACGATGTGGCAGGCGATCGTGAACGCGCTGCCGGTCACGGGTGATATGCGGGCTTATCTTGAATCTTTGAACGATGCTCGTGCTGAGGTGCGCAAAGCCCTCGATGATGCGCTGAAGACCGTCGGTTCGAGTGTCGATAAGGCCGTTGCGGACCGGCTGTGGGAGAAGGGGACCGTCGCCCAAGGGATGGACCTGAACACGCTGACGAGGTCTGGTTTCTATGCCGTCCCGTCGAATGTGGTGGCTGATTCGTTGAAGAACGCACCGGCGGATCTGTCGGCCAGGACGATCGCGGCGGTGACGGTGAAGTCGTACGGGTCTGCGGTGGAGCAGGTTTGGTCTGCGATTCATTCCCGCGACCGTGGTGATTTCCCGGTGTATCGGCGTACCTCGGACACGTACGGGAACTGGTCCGCGTGGGTGCCGGTGTCGCCGCATGTGGTGAACTTGCCGGCCGGTGCGAACCCTCTCGCGTTGGGTGTGGGTTCGTATTCGGTGGCGACGCAGACTATCGCGGAGTCGATTAGTGCGCGCCCGTCGGATGTGGATGCGTGGGGCGCGGCGCGCGTCGAAGTCACCACCGGGCCCGGTGGTTTGAAGTTTCTTACGTGGGAGTCGATGCAGCCTGCGGCGTCTGGCAGGTCTGGTATTTGGCGTCGCCAGCAGGACTCGTCCGGCACCTGGTCGGACTGGCGACGGTTGGACCAGGTGCAGACGATTGCGCTTGGTGGCACGGAAAACCTCACCGCGCTGCGCGATGGTGAGTACCTGGTGCAGTCGCAGAAGATCGCTGAGACGATCAGCACCCGCCCCGCCGATACTGAAGCGTGGGGGCCGTCCCTCGTCACGGTGAAAACCGGCGCAGCCGGGAACAGGTTCCTGACGTGGGAGTCGATGCAGCCTGCGGCGTCTGGCA
>NZ_KV787052.1:39021-65059 GCF_001806995.1 Corynebacterium sp. HMSC11D10 | reverse complement strand
AGCAGGACTCGTCCGGCACCTGGTCGGACTGGCGCAGGGTCGATAACCCGCAAGCCGTCGCGCTCGGCCTGGCCGAGGACGTGTTCAAACTCCACGACGGCATCTTCACCATCGGCACCAGCAAAATCGCCGAAACAATCCTCAACAAACCCGAGGACAAAGCCGCATGGGGCCAAGCACTCGTCACCGTGCGCACCGGCATCAGCGGCAAAAAGATCGTCCGGTGGGAGGGCCAGCAGCCCGCCACCTCCGGCCTGTCCGGCATCTGGCAAACCCAGCAAGACTCCGCCGGCAACTGGGGGCCGTGGCGACAGGTGGACCAGCCGTCCGCATGGGGCGCGATCAACACCCGCACCGGCAACATCGCAGGCAGCACCTACGCACTACGACGCGGCATCGTCAACACCATGCTCTCACTGCACCCCGACCAAGCGACCGCACCGTGGGCATGGGTCGCCCCACCCGGAACAAAACTCGTCACCCCCACCCACGAAGGCTCCGGCGAGGCCACCCACCCATCCGTGCTGTACTTCCCCGAGGGGTGGAACGGCTACAAGTACTGGATGGCCATGACCCCCTACCCAGGTGGCGACGAAGGCCACGAGGACCCCAATATCCTCGTATCCAACAACGGAACCACCTGGGAACCTTTGCCGGGTCTGCCGAACCCGTTGGACGACCAACTCGGCAAACCCAACCCCCACAACTCGGACACCCACCTCGTGATGGGGCCGTCCGGCGACATGTGGTTGACATGGCGCATGGTGGACCGCCCCAACGGCAACCAAGCCCGGTTCTTCCTGCGACGCACCCGCGACGGGTTGAACTGGACCCCCGCAACGGAGATCTTCCGCACGAAGAACGGCACCGACGAGGCCGGGTTCGTCTCCCAAGCCATGGTGTGGACTGGTTCGACGTGGCGTCTCTATGGCGTGCGCAACTCCACCTCACCCAACTGTCTGGCCTACTACGAGTCAACAGATCGACTGCCCGCGTTCGACTCCGAGTGGAAACTCCAGGACTGCACCATCAACCCAATCTCGGGCACGGGCCGGCAGTGGTGGCACGTCGACGTGCAGATCTACAACGGCGAATATCTGGGCATCATCCAGGACATGTCGTCGTCAGGGCGCGACGGCGACATTTACTTCATGCGCTCGGCAGATGGTGTGAATTGGGTGCGGTCGGCGATCCCGCTGGTGGACAAGATCGGCGATGGTCACACCGCGATCTACAAGACCGGGTTCGTGCCCTACGGCACTGGCACGAACATGACGCTGGACGTTTTCTACCCCGGTTGGACTGTGGACCCGAAGCAGGAGTGGAGAATTTTCCGCACCCGCGCCACCCACGCCACCAAGTAGGACAGGAGGTGAGAAATCTCATACAGTAATATCTCCCACGTGAGAAGAACTGTACGTCTTAAAGAGCAACCCATCGGTAAGAATGACGAGGTCACCCCACCGGATACGTACCTGGTGAAAACCGATGGGTCGCTCGAAGCGGTCCCGTACAAGCGCGTCTCGACCGTGGACGGGTTCCTTGACACTGGGGTTGCCCACAAACTAGGTCAGCCGACCACGTTCATCGTGGGGGACTCCTTCGTTGAAGGAATGTACTGCGACGAAAGTCGCCGATTCGTCGCCCAGCTCGCCCAACGGCTTCCCGTGAACGTCATGAACGCAGGGTACTCAGGCATGACCACTTTGCAGCTTTTGACTGTAGTGATGAGCAAGATTGCGGGGCTGAGTCAGCCAGGCGACCGGCTGGTGGCGTTCGTGCCGCAGTCAGATATCAACCCGCTGTTGTCGGAGCGTGGCTACTGGAATGCGACGAAGTTGTATTCGTCGGTGCAGCCCCCGTTCGAAGCCAACCGGGAATCGTCTATTGACGATCTGGGGGCGTTGCTCGCAGCGTTGAAGATGTTCTGCGACGGAATGGGCATTGAGCTCATTCTTGGTACGTCTCCACACCGAGTGAGTGATTTTGACTCGGAGGAATGGGTTCGAAACCTTTTCAGTAACAACAAGTTGCGTTACGAGAACGCAAGGGAGAAAGCGTACGAAATTGTGGAGGCGGTTCGTGAGTGCGCCGAGGTCTTGGGAGTGCCGCTGATTGATCTCCACGGAAAGTTTCATGCTCGGACGGAGTTTTTCTACGACGAGCTTCATTTGAACCATGCCGGCCATGATGCGATCGCGGAGTTTATCGAATCGGCGTTGAACTAGCTTTTCCCTAACCACCCCCCGAAGCCCCACGCGCACTGTGTGGGGCTTTTCTCATGCCCAAAAGGAGGCACACGATGGCCAATCGTTGCTGGCCACTACCCAAGAGCAAGATCAGAATCACCAGCCGGTTCACGGGCCGCATCAATCCCGTCACCGGCAGGCGAGAAACCCACTCCGGCACGGATTTCGGCGCGCCGGATGGCACCCCGTTTTACGCCGTAGCCGACGGCACCGTGCAGCATGTAGGGCCCGCCAGCGGCTACGGCCACATGATCGTGATTGACCACCCGGCGGAGGTCGGCGGTGGCTGCTCGGAGTACGGGCATATGTGGAACGCCTACGCCACCGGTTTGAAGGTCGGCGACAAGGTGAAGAAGGGGCAGCTGATCGGCTACGTCGGCTCCAACGGCCAATCCACCGGCCCACACCTGCACCTGACCATCTACGAACTCGGCTACCGCTCGAAACGAGTAGACCCCGAAACATGGCTGGCCGGGGCGGACTACCCCGACGAGGATGGCGCACCAGCGAAGCCGTGGGCGCCACTGGAGGTGCCGGGCACGATCTTCGGCATCGACATATCCAGCTGGCAAAAGGACTACCCCATGTCCCGCGTGAAGGCGGACGGCATGGAGTTCGTGATCATCCGCCTGTGCGACGGCACCTACGCCGATCCGCTTTTCACATCGCACCTGGCGGACGCGGAAGCGCAAGGCCTGCTGGTGTCCACCTACTGGTATCTGCGCGCCCCCTCGGAGGGCACCACCATCGCCCAGCAGGTCGACGTGATCGACAAACAGCTCGGCGGTCGTAAAGACCTCGGCGTGTGGATCGACGTCGAATCCGTCGGCGCCGGAGATGTAAAGCTGCTCACCAAGGACGATGTGTGGGCAGCCAAACGCGAGCTCGAAGCCCGCGGCTACCACGTGCCCGGTATCTACTCCGGCGCTTGGTACTGGAAAAACATGCCCGGAGGGGAACCTTCGATGGACGGGCTCGGCTACCTGTGGGTGTCGAACTACGGACAGAACCGCAAGGGCGACCCCCGCGACACCTACCCCGCTGACGGCGGCGATCAGCACCGCGGCTGGACATACCCGCTGGGGGACCGCAAGCCCGACATTCTCCAATTCGGATCGGAGGGCGTGGTGGGGGACAAGTACCCCATCGACGTCAACGCCTACCGCGGCACCCGCGCCGAACTCGCCCGCATCTTCCACCCCGACACCAAGGAAAACACCGGAGGAACAGCCGCCGTGCTCACAACCAAATACTTCACCGACTTCATCAAGGGCTACTTTGGCCCGCAGATTGACGCTTTGCAGGAGGTGTGGCGACAGCTCCGTGGCCCGCAGGGGCAGGGCTGGCCCCAGCTCGGACAAAACCAGGACGGCCAGAACCTCACCCTCGTGGACGCAGTAGCAGCACTCCGCCACGACGTGGCAGCACTGGACCGCAAAATCGACCAGATGGGAGATAAGTAAATGAGCCGAAACACCGTTGAACGCGCAGCCCAAAACGTCCGACGCACCCAGTCCCCGCTCGCGCTACGCAAGGAGTCACTGTCCGCATTCGTGGTGCTCGTGGCGTGGGTCGCCACCCTAATCACGGACAACATCGACAGCATCCCGGTGGCGGGCACGACCGCGCAGATCGTCGGCACCATCGCCAGCATCATCGCCGTGGTGGTCGCCCGGTTCACCGTCCCCGCTTTGACGCACGGGCAGCAGCAGAAGCTCGTGGCCGAAGCGGAACGAGTCGAACGTGCGGACGCTGACGCGGCCCGCCCCATCACCCTGCCCGTCTACACCGGCCCCACCGTAGAGCAGGTGACCAATGCCAGGACTGAATAGGTCAATCAACGTCATAATCTGGCTGATCACCTTCCAACTCGCATCCCGTGGTGCGGACTACCTCTCCGGCAACCCCAAACCCGGTGCGGGAGTGTTCTCCACCTCCGACTCCACCCCCGCGATGATGTGGGGAGTCACCTGCCTAGCGGTCGCTGCTGCGGTGACTGCCGGCATGGTGCTGAAAGCCCCACGGGTGGTGTGTGGCGTGGCGTGTGTCGCCGCGTGCGTCTACACCACGTTCGGTGTGCTTGTGTTCGATGACGCTATTCGCGACGGCCTGGATGATTGGCGGTTCTTCACCAGCTATATGACCGCCGCCGGCGTTTGGGGGGTGGTGGCGTATGAGCTGTTCATGCACATTGCCGTAATGGAAAGTAGGGAAGGGGACGATGGAAACCGGCGAACTGTTCGAGCTGCTGGAAACGACTAAAACCCCGCTGGGTTTCCTGGTTGTCCTGGGGCTGATTCTGGCTACTTTTTCCGGCTTGGTGTCTAAGGCTGCGGCGGACTACGGAGGTGTGTTTGGCGCGTTTGCGCGGGCGCTCCAACGGTGGAAGGACGAAGCTATTGCTGCGGACGAACGTTCCAATGCGCGCCGACTCGACCGGCTAGAGGAAACTATCGAGTCCTTGGAGCAAGAGATTGTAGGGCTGCGCAAACGCGACACGGCCCACTACCAGTATCAGCTATATGTGGCGGAGTATTGGCGCGACCTCCAGTTTTGGGCGGTGAAGAACAACGTCACCCTGCCCCCGCCCACACTCTTGACGTTCCCGGAGTGGCAAGCGCAGCAATCCGAAGCGACATAGCTACTACTCGAAACGCCGGGTTTCTAGTGTGTCCTGCACGGACGTGGCTACTAGAAACGCTTTCGAGTAGGCTTACTCGCAACAGCACCGCCCGCACCTCTCCACGATGTGCCCCAGGGTGGCCCTTTATTTTGACCCCCATCTTGGCTACGGCCAGGGTGGGGGTCTTTTTCGTGTTTTGTGGGGCTCACTGTGGCGTCACTTCGCGCAGTGAGCGCGTCACTCAATGCAGTGACGCCGCAGTGAGGAAAGTGACGCGATTTTGTGACTGCATTTTGGCTACAAAAACCCCCGGAACCCCCCGGAAACCCCCGGAAAACGTTTTAGCGACACAACAACAAAAACACCCCGCCACCAGCAAAAACCCTGGTAATAAAGCGCTCTCGAAAAGTGCGCACACGTAGTTCAAGTCTCTCCGGGCGCACCAATTCTTTATGGGGGAGTGGGGACTTACAGGTTCCAGTCGCGCAGGATGCGGCCAACGTGGCCAGTTGCCCTGACGTTGTACTGGGCTTGCTCCACGGTGCCCTTACCGTCAGCGTCGACGGAGACAAGGAACGTTGAGCGGATAACGCCTTGGACGATCTTGCCGTAGTTCTTCTTTTCCCCGAATGCGCCGTAAGCCTCGAGGGTTTCCTTGGATTCGTCAGAAAGCAGCTGCACAGCCAGGTTGTGGTCGTCGCGGAACTTTGCCAACTTCTCTACCGGGTCGGGGCTAATGCCGAGTACGGCGACGGAGGCCTCCTTGAACTGGTCCATATTGTCGCTAAAGTCGCAGGCTTCGGTGGTGCAGCCGGGTGTGTTTGCCTTCGGGTAGAAGTACACAATGACTCGCTGGCCAGCGAAATCGGCAAGCGAAACGGTTTCGCCCTTGTCGTTTTTCAGGGTGAATGCGGGGGCAACGTCCCCTTCTTGCAGTCTGGTGGGTTCAGTCATGCCTCCCCGTTTTACACTACTGTTGGTACGAAAAGACGTCAGTCTAGAAAAGTCCCAAGTAAACGTAGGAGTTTGAAACCGTGGCACGAGATATTCACGACATTGAGCGTGACCTTGCACGCACCCGCAGCCAGCTGGCCAGCACGCTCGACGAGCTTGCAGATCGCACGAACCCGTCCACCTTGGCCGACACGGCTAAGGGGCAGGCAAAGACCTGGCTCGAGGACGAGACGGTGCAGAAGGTCATCGGCGGTGTCGTCGTCGGTATCGCAGCGCTGATCGGCATCAAGGTATACAACGGCCGTAAGCGCAAGAGCGAGCTCAAGGAGCTGCAGAAGCTGCTGTCGCGTAACTAAGCGCGAGCGTCTGTACGCCGGTACCTGCAATGTTGTGGGTGCCGGCGTTTTGTCGTCGATACGCTCGTGTCCTTGTTGAATTCAAGGTAATCTCTCTTTACGACCGAAAGGGAGCATCAATGGTTAATGATCAGGCCGATCAAGAACTCGAGCGGATGCGCGGCAGTAAAAATCCGCTGTTGATCGCATTAGCGGTCATTGCGGTGATTGTGCTTGTGCTGACGGTGGCGGGGCCGTCGATACGCGCTGCGTTCACACCGGATGAAGAGACCGCCGCAACGTCGACGGACACCGACGCCGAGTACAACGGCACTGACGTCCACTTCCTGGGCATGATGGTGCCGCACCACCAGCAGGCGATCGACATGTCGGATGTGCTGCTGGACTCCGACGTCGACGATGCGCAGGTGCGTGATCTCGCCCAGCGCATCAAGGACGGTCAGGAGCGCGAAAACGAGCAGATGAACGCCTGGGCCGACGAGTGGGGCATCGATCAGGACATGGAGCTCCACTCGAAGCACATCGCCAATGGCATGTTCCCGCCCGAGCAGTTGGACGAGTTCGCGCAGTTGCGTGGCGACGACCTGCGCACCGCATTCCTCGAAATGATGCACTTCCACCACGCGCACGTGATCAAGATGACGCAGGACGAGGTGGACGGCGGCGCCTACGAGCCGCTTCGCGAGTTGGCCAAGGAAATGATCGAGATCCAAACCGCCGAAATGGGCGAGATGGAAGAACTTCTGGGCTACAACCCGACGAAGTAACTAGACGATCTCGGCGCCAGCCTCAAACATCTCCTGAAGCGCTGCGGCGCCACCCTTGTCATCGACGGGGGAGCACATCGCGCGCAGGACGCGCACCTTGAAACCAGCCTTCAGGGCGTCCAGGACGGTGGCTCGCACACAGAAGTCCGTTGCAATGCCACAGACGTCTAGCTGGGAAACCTCGCGCTCGCGCAACCAATCCTCAAGCGATGTGCCAGCCTCAGTTGCGCCCTCGAATCCGGAATAAGCGGCGGTGTACTTGCCCTTGCGGAAAAACTCCTCAATCAGCGAGGTATCCACCGGTCCGCGCATCTGCGCACCATAGGAATCAGCGACGCAGTGCGGCGGCCAGGTGTTGACAAAGTCCGGTGTCTCGCCTTCCTTGGCAAAGTGGTCACCTGGCTCGATGTGCCAATCCTGTGTTGCCACAATGTGGTCGTACTCCAAACACCTGTTATCAGGGGTGGAGATCAACTCCGCGATTTTTGACGCCACCTCATCGCCGCGGGCGGTGGCAAGGCTACCGCCGGGGCAGAAGTCATTTTGCACGTCAACAATTACCAAGGCTGTTTTCATGAAGATCAGCCTAGTCTCAGCTGCGAGAAAAAGTGACGGGTACACAAAAAGCGAGGCTGGCGGGTAAAATACCTGCCAGCCTCGCTGTGCTGTGCGCCATCAGGGAATCGAACCCCGAACCCACTGATTAAGAGTCAGTTGCTCTGCCAATTGAGCTAATGGCGCGTATTTTGTTTTGTTGGTGTTGCTCTCTGCAACGAGATAATACATTAGCAGCGTGTATTGAATGTGTGAAATCGGCAGGTAAGAGCATATTTTTCGGCGATGTTAAACGTTGTATAACGCTTTGTTTGTGGATGGTGGCTTTTTAGCCGTTAACGGTTAAAGTATTGGCGTTTGAGTTTTGGATTTGAGTTGTGAGGGGTCCATTGTGCTCCACCTTCGCGCGGTTCGCCGCTGCACCGCGGTCCTGACGGCGCTGGCTGCAGGAGCGATGATTTCGGCCTGCTCACCGGGGGATGGGTCGAGCCGTCTCGAGCAGGTTGCGGAGACAGACCAGGCTGCAGAGACGACGCCTGCGGCGAAGCCGCCGAAAGTCTCGGTGAGCAATAACGCCACTGACGTCGAGCCTGGCCAGCCGGTGAAGGTGCTTTCGGAGGTCGGATTGGCCTCGGTGAAGATGACCAACGAGGCCGGCAAGGAAGTCGAGGCGGAGTTCAACGACGACAAAACCGAATGGTCTACGGCGGAACCGCTTGGTTACGGACGCGAGTACACCATTGAGGCGCGTGATGTTGAGGGCCAGAAGGTGGTGTCGTCGTTTACTACGGTGTCGCCGGCTGTGACGGTTAATGCGTACGTTGGTCCGCTTGACGGCTCGACGGTTGGTGTCGCCCAGGCGGTAACCATCCGCTTTGATAGCCCGATCCAAGACACCAAGAAGATGGAGAAACTCATCTCGGTGGAAACCTCGAACGACACCGAGGGTGGATTCTTCTGGCTGGATCCTTACGAAGTGCGCTGGCGCCCGAAGGAGTACTGGGAGCCCGGTACTGAGGTCACTGTGAAAGTGGATCTGTATGGGCGCAAACTTGCCGAAGGCGTCTACGGTTCCGACGACACCGAAATCAGCTTCACCATCGGTGACAAGGTGGAGACTGTCGTGGATAACTACGACAAGATGCTGCGCGTCTACGCTAACGACGAGTTGGTGAAGGAGTTCCCGATCTCACTGGGAACCGACGGTAGCTACGACACCCCGAATGGCACCTACGTGGTGGGGGATGAGCACCCCAGCCTTGTCATGGACTCGCGTACCTACGGCTTGGCGTTGGATGCGGGCGGGTACGTCACGCCGGTGGATTACGCCACCCAGCTGTCGTACTCGGGTATCTACGTCCACTCCGCGCCGTGGGCGCTGTGGGCGTTGGGGTCCCAGAACCAGTCGCACGGCTGCATCAACGCTTCCTATGAGAACGCCAAGTGGTTCCAGGAGTACGTCAAACGGGGTGACCCGGTAGTGGTGAAAAACACTGGCGGATCGACCCTGACCCCGTACGACGGCTTGGGCTACTGGAACCTTGATTGGGAGCAGCGCTCCGGCGGCAGCGGCGAGCAGCTCTACTCCTAGTGCCCCTAGGTGCAGTTAGTGCCCCCAGGCGCAGTTAGGCTTTCGCGCGTTCCTCCTCGGCTTCAATCTCGGCGTTGAAATCGCGCTTGGAGGCCTGCCACTGATCCTCTGTCATGCCGATGCGCCAGTATCCAGAGATGGACACGTCTTGCTTGGGGACCTCGGATTCGACGAAGAGGAAGCGCCGCATTTCCTTGATCATCTCGGCAACGCCGTGGATGAACCAGCTGGTGTTCTTTCCGTCCGGCACGCCGGCCTGTCGCACGACGCGGGATAGCTCCGTGCCATGGGTCGCGCCGTTGCGGATCACCCAATGGATGTCCACGCCATCGCGGGCTGGGAGCTCAAACTTGCGGTCTTCGGCTTCGATCTCGATGTACGCGGTCGCAGTTGCGCCCTCGGGGAGGCGCTTTAGGCCCGCGCCGATGGCCGGTGCTGCGGACTCATCGCCGGCGAAGATGAAGTGCTCGTAGTCGACCGAAGGGCCCCACGCGCCACCTGGGCCGAAGAAGCCGATCTTCTCTCCAACCTCGGCTACGCGAGCCCACGGACCGGCCAGGCCTGCATCGCCGTGGGTGACAAAGTCAACATCGAAATCCCCGGTCGATGAGTCGAGGTTGATCAACGTGTAGGTCCGGGTCACCGGTTGCTTGTCGCGCGGCTGTTGTTCACGGACCTGTTCGACGTTAAATGGCCAGGAGTAGTCGGCGCCCTCCGGCACGAACAACAGCTTGAGGTAGTGGTCCGTAAACTCCAGATCTTTACCGACAAAAGCGGGGGCGTTCAGGCTTAAGCGAACCAGATCGGGGGAGAGCTGGCGGCGACCGGTCACGGTTGCCTCATTGGCCTTCCGGGGTTTACGCCTCGCGGCCGCTTTGTTGGCTTGTTCGGTCATCGTTGTCCCTGTCCTTCAACAACTCGTGGCTGCTTCGGGCGGCGGAAGTTCGCACGCCAAATAGTTAGGTAAGGCTAACATATTCAAGGAGGGGGTGGAATAGCAATGTGCCCCGTAACCTGTTGTGGAGGTTACGGGGCACGCTTTGGGGTGGCTGACGGGGCTCGAACCCGCGACACCCAGGATCACAACCTGGTGCTCTACCAGCTGAACTACAGCCACCATTGCTGTTTTGCAGCGGATTACACCTTAGCCGTTCATCTGAAGTTTACAAAAACCGCTGGTAGAACTCGGTTGCAGCGGCAGAAGCCTTCGTTGCGGTGTCGGTGTCCGGGCCGGGGGAGTCCACAAATACGGTGCGACGGTAGTAGTCCAGTTCGCGGATGGATTCCACGATGTCCGCCAAGGCGCGGTGGGCCATGCCCTTTTCGGGCTGGTTGTAGTACGCCTTAGGGAACCAGCGGCGCGACAGTTCCTTCACGGTGGACACGTCGATCATGCGGTAGTGCAGGGCGTCGTCGAGACGCGGCATCTGCGCACGGATAAACGCACGGTCGGTAGCAATCGAATTGCCCGCAAGCGGGGCAGGATGTGCAGGATCGCAATGCTTTGCGACGAGCTCCAGCACCGCATCCTCAGCCTCCTCGATGCTGACCGTGGAGGCCTTAATGTCATCGAGCAGCCCGTTGGAGGAGTGCATCTCGGTGACAAAGTCATCCATCTCCGCCAGTTCGGCGTCGGTGGCGTGGACGACGAGGTCGACGCCGTCGTCGATAATGTTGAGCTCCGCATCCGTGACAAGCGCCGCAACCTCCACGATGACGTGGCGTGACGGGTCAAGACCGGTCATCTCCAGGTCGACCCACACGATGCGATTGTCCTTGTCTGCGATCTCCATTTATTCCTCTCCCATCTTGGCGTAAAACTTGCCCATAATCGGCGGCAGAATCCCGCGCGGGGCGTAGGTAGACACGACATCCATCGCCTTCGATAGCGGCCCCGGAACGACGCGTCGGCGGTTGCGGCGCATCGCCTTCAGGGTGTCGGCAGAACAAGACTCGTAGGTCGTCCACAGGAAATCGGGCACGACCTTATCCACGATCGACTGCTCCTCCTCCGGAATGTGCGCCTCACGCACCGGACCCGGCGCGAGCAGGGTCACGTGCACGCCAGAATCCTTCAGCTCGTAGTGCAGGGCCTCGGTGAACATGTTCACGCCCGCCTTGGTGAACACGTAGGTGGCGTTGTTCGGGATCGGCAGGTTGCCCGCGGCGGAGCCGACGTTGCACAGCGCGCCCTCGCCGCGTGGCACCATCTGATCCAGCACCGCCTTGGTGATGCGAAACACTGCCGTCGCGTTCAGGTTGAACTGGTTCGTCTCGTACTCCCAGTCCTGCTTCATAAACGGGCCGAACGACGCGATGCCGGCAGAATTGACGCAAATGTGAATCTTGCGGTTCGCAATGTGGTTAAGCAGTGCGGTGACGTCGCGTTCCTTAGACAGATCCGCGGCGAAGACTTCGACGGTGACGCCGTGAGCGGCCGCGAGTTCGTCGCCAAGCTTCTGCAATACCTCCTCGCGCCGGGCAACAAGGATGAGGTTGTGGCCACCTTTGGCCAGGTCGCGCGCGATCGCCTCGCCGATGCCTTGGCTCGCGCCAGTAATCAACGCGAACGAGTTGATGGATGGTCCTGGAAAACTCATGCGTCCGAATCTACCCGCCCGCGATCTCTCGCAACGCTGCCGTGTGTCGCTCGAAGGCCTGCGCGCCCGTCGCTGTCAGTGTGACCCACACCGTGTCCTTCGCTCTGCTCGACCCATACTCGCGAAAACGGGTGACGTAGCCGTGCTCCTCCAGCGTGGCCAACTGCTTGGACAGTGCGGAGTCTGACATTTGGAGTTGGTCCCGCAGCGCGCTAAAGCGCATCTCGTGCCGGGACGTTTGCTTTTCGACGGCACCGCCGTGGTACAACGCCGCACAAATCTTCAACCTGGCCAGCGGGTGAATAACAGGGTCGATTTTAGGGGCGCTCATCGGTTCCTGCTTTCGTAGATCATGACAGCCGTGACCACGATCGCTGTGACCACGCCGGCGATGACCCCGCCGACCACGCTTCCTTCTGGGACGAACCAGATCAGCGGCATCATGAACGCGGGGGTGAGAGCGGCGGCCCAGTTCGTCTTCGGGTCTTCCTGGATCGGCTGCTTCATGCTCGGGCGTACGTTGCGGTTGTGATCTCGCACGGCGAGTGCGATGCAGGCGATGATGATGACCGCAAACAGTGCCCACCAGTACTTCCAGCCGATGATCGTGCCGGCGATCGTGACACCGAAACTGGTGCCGAGGATGGCGTAAGCCCACGGCGGTGTGGGTGGTTTACGTGCGTCTTGCTCGATCCCGTCGATCTGCTCGAGGGCGGCGCGGGCCTCTTCCTTCGAGATCTTATTGCTTTCCATGCCGGCAAGTATGTCACTTGTCGGCATGGAAAGCAAGGGCTAAATCTCGTGCATCTCCTGGTGCTTGGTCTCCGGGGAGGACAGGATCGCCCACAGAGAAATCGCGGTAACGATAACCAGGTAAATGCCCACAGCCTGCGGTCCGTACTTTGCGTTCAGCGCCGTTGCGATGAACGGGGCGATAGCCGCACCCAGGATGGAGGACACGTTGTACGCGATACCGGAGCCGGTGTAGCGCACGTTCGACGGGAACAACTCCGGCAAGATCGCAGACATCGGGCCGAAGATGAAGCCCATCAACACCATGCCGATGAACAAGAAGATGCCCAGGGAAACCATGGTGAACGTCTCCGGATTCAGCAGCCACTTGAAGCTCAGGCCGTAGACGATGATCGCAACCGATGTCAGACCCAACACCGGGCGACGGCCGTAGACATCCGACCAATGCGCCGCAATCGGGATGCCAGCGATGAACCCGAAGATGCACACCAGCTGCAGCTTCAGGAACGTCGGGTACGCAATACCCAGGCCAACGCCCTCTTCCGCCGAACCAATTCCGTAGGAGAGGAACCAGGTGGTCACGATGTAGAACAGCGTGTAGCAACCAACCATGACAAACGTGCCCTGGATCAGCGGCTTCCAAGCGGTCTTGAATACCTCCGCCAGTGGGGAAGCGGCCTTCTGGTTGTTCTGCTCCACCTGCTGGAACACCGGAGTCTCCTCAACCTGCAGGCGAACCCACAGGCCGATGATGACCATCACGATGGACAGCAGGAACGGAATGCGCCAGCCCCAGCGCATGAACGCGCCCTCGAAGTCGCCAGTGGTGTGGCCCAGCACGGTGACCAGGATGAGGAACAGGCCGTTTGCCAGCAGGAAGCCGAACGGTGCGCCGAGTTGGGGCCACATGCCCGCCCAGGCGCGGCGTCCCTTAGCTGCTGTTTCTGTGGACAGCAGGGCCGCGCCGGACCACTCGCCGCCCAGGCCAAGGCCCTGGCAGAAGCGCATCAGTGCCAGCAGCGCCGGCGCCCAGATACCGGCTTGGGCATAGGTGGGCAGCAGGCCGATAACAAAGGTGGCGATGCCCATCGTCAGCAGCGCACCGACCAAGGTGGCCTTGCGGCCGACCTTATCGCCGAAGTGGCCGAACAGCACTGAACCTAACGGGCGAGCGATAAACGCCAGGCCAAACGTGGCGAACGACGACAGCAGCGCCACCGTGCTCGACTCCGACTTGGGGAAGAAGAGGAACGGAAATACCGCGACGGCTGCGGTGGCGTAGGCGTAGAAGTCGTAAAACTCAATCGTCGTGCCAATTGTCGACGCAAGGCGGACCCGGTTTCGCTCCTGCGGGGTGGTCTCTCAGATGGCAGCAGGGGCCGCTTGTGGGGCAGGGGGTTGATGCTCGACGCTGGTGGTCATTGCCCGTCCTCTCATTCCATTGTGTGAAACTGCTGTGTCGCAGAATGGAAGAAACTGTACCACGCTATGGGACGCGTATCCCAAAAATGGGTGGGGTGTGGTCTGCTGAAGCCAAACGACACATCCAACACGGCATATATCGCTGAAAATCAGCGGAGTATGCCGTGTTCCATGTGTCGTTTAGCTTTGCGGCACGCCTCTTTCCCCGCACATGGTGAGAACGCATTGGTGAAGACGGCCAAAAATCGGCATCTTCACCAATGCGTTCTCACCAAGTACGCGGCGCGCCCCTCATCCCAACCCCCAGAAACACAAAGCGCCCCCAGCAGGATTCGAACCCGCGACCAGCCGGGTAGAAACCGGATGCTCTAATCCACTGAGCTATGGGGGCAGTGCGAATGATTGTAGTTATGGCCGTTTCGCGGGCGAAAGTAGGGTATGCAGCATGACTGAGACTGCCCGAAAGCCTGCTGTTGTTTCCGCTTGGCCGCTCTATCTTGCCGCGCTCGCTGCGGCGGCGGTGGTCGCGGGTGCGGTGGCGCAGTCGTTCTCTGGTGGGTCGCTGGCGGCGCTCGGTATTCCGGACCCCGGCGTGACCACCACGTTTGGTTTGCCGGCGCTGCGCGGTGTGGCGTGGATTCTTATGGCGTTGGCGGTGGGGTCGTTCATGCTGTCGTCATTCTTCATCCCGCCGCGCATGCAGGGGGAGGATCTCAACGGTGCGCAGTTGACGGTGGACGGGCACATCGCTTCGCGTACTGGTGCGCACGCGAGTGCGGGCATCGTGCTGATTGGGTTGTTGATGATTCCGCTGGTGCTTTCGGACGTTTCCGGCCAGCCGATGAGGACCGTCATGTTTGAGGCGGCCACCTGGACGCAGGCCTTGGAGCAGGTGAAAGAGGCTCGCGTGTGGCTGATCGTCGCTGCGTTTGCGGCGGTGGTGGCCGTCGGTGGCTACGTTGCGACGAGTTGGTGGTCGCAGGTTGCGCTGTTCATCGGCGCGATTGTGGTGGTCATGCCGATCGGTCTGACTGGCCACTCGGCGACGGGCGGCTCCCACGACTTTGGCACTAACTCGCTCATTTGGCACCTTGTGGCCATGTTGTTGTGGGTTGGTGGGTTGATGGCGCTGGTAGCGCATGCTTTACGACGAGGCCCTCACCTCACCGAAGCCTCCCGCCGCTACTCCATGGTTGCCCTGTTTTCCATTCTGGCTATGGCGCTTTCCGGTGTGATTAACGCGCTGGTGCGCGTGCGTATTAGTGAGTTGATGGAGTATAGCTACGGCATTGTGCTGATCGTGAAGACGGTAGCGATTGTGCTGCTCGGCATCATTGGTTACGCCCACCGCGAGCGCACCATCCCGTTGCTGGACTCCCAGCCGAAGGCGTTTGCTCGCCTCGGAGCGGTGGAAGTCCTGATCATGGCTGCGGTGTCCGGCCTCGCGGTGACCCTTGGCCGCACGCCGCCCCCGCCGCCGCTCGACCCGAACCTCACCCGCATGCAGGTGAAGATGGGCTACAACCTTTCTGAACAGATCTCCTGGACCAACTGGATCACTCTGTGGCGCCCCGAGCTGCTGTTTAGCGTCATTGCGATTCTTCTGGCCGTCTACTACCTGCGCCTGGTGCGCCGCGTAGACGGGTGGAAGACGTCACGGACGGTGTGGTGGTTGCTTGGGTGTGTGACGGTCGTCGTCACGCTGAGCTCTGGGTTGGGCATGCACATGCCGGCGTCGTATTCGGTGCACATGTCCGTCCACATGATTCTGTCCATGGGCGTGCCAGTGTTCCTGGTGCTGGGCGCACCGCTGACGCTGATCGGCAAGGCGTACCCGGCAGGCGAGTTCAACCCGCGCATGTGGGTGGAGAGCTTCCAGCGCTCGAAGTTCTTGCGCATCGTGACGTTCCCGCCGGTGTCCACCATTCAGTTCCTGGTGTTCTTCTATGCCATGTATGTGTTCATCCCGTTCTACGAGCTGATGATTTCCGAGCACGCCGGCCACGTCATCATGAACGCCGTCTTCATGGTGTCCGGATACTTCTACTTCTGGGAGCTGATCGGCCCCGACCACATTGAGGGCCGCGCCACCGCGAAAACGCGCCTGGCCTGGTTGTGGGTATCCATGCCGTTCCACCTGTTCATGGGTGTTTACCTCATGCAACTCGGCGTGGTTATGGGCGAGGACTTCTACAACAACCTCGAACTGCCGTGGAACCCTGACCTGGCGCAGATTCAGAAGGAGGGCGGCGGCATCGCCTGGGCGTCTGGCTCCTTCCCGCTGCTGATCGTCTTCGGTGAGTTGTTCATGCAGTGGCTGCGCGAAGACCGAGCCGAAACGGAAGAGGCCGATCGCCGCGCGGAAGAGACCGATGACGAAGAATGGCGCCGCTACAACGAGATGCTCGCTCAGTACGGAAATCGCTCCTAGCAGCGGATTGTGGAATCTGGTTTCAAAGTTATCCACAGAAACGGCTTCCCCCTTTACCGGCTTTAAAAATCGTGCGAACCTCGAAGTGTGCAGGGCGTTGCTTCACGACGACACCCCGCACACCATCATCCGCACTATGGAAAGGGGGGCTCTTCCATGAGCCAAAACACCATCCGCCTAATTGGCAACCTGACCGACGATCCGAAACTTGTGTTGTTTGCGAGTGGGGCGACGGTAACCAAGATGAGGCTGGCGTCGTCGAAAAGAAGGCGCGTCACCGACGACAACGGCAAAGAGGTCTGGGAAGACGTCGACCCGCTGTTCATCGACGTTGAATGCTGGGGGCAACTCGCCGTGAACTGTGGAGCGTCGCTGAAGAAGGGATTCCCCGTCATCGTCGACGGCTCGCTGGTCACCGACTTCTGGCAAGAAGGCGAAGGCAACAACGCCGTCACCCGCTCGAAGATCATGCTCAAGGCCCGCAACGTGGCCTTTGACATGAACCACTACCAGCTCAACTCGGCGCGCACCTCCAACTCCGGACACAGCCTCGACGGACACGACGCGGTACCTGTTATGGATGCCGAGGCCGTGTTCGAGCGGCTCACCGGCCAACCACCCAGCTTTGCCGACCCGGTCGACCCGACCGACCCGGCCGAGCCGGTGGCCGCCGAAGCCGATGGGGGAGACAATGCTCTCGACGGAGCCCCCGACGGCACCGACGAGGCCCGCTACAGCGCCGAGGACCTCCGTGCTGCCAAGGCACCGTTCTAGGAGGGCGTCGTACTCAGCCACGTGATGTACCCTGATTGCGGTATTTAACGTCCGCATTCACCAACAAAAGGGGAAACGTAGTGGCTGAGTTCATCTACACGATGAAAAACGTCCGCAGGGCCATTGGCGAAAAAGTCATCCTGGACAACGTCACCATGGCCTTCTACCCAGGCGCCAAGATCGGCGTTGTGGGTCCGAACGGCGCCGGTAAATCGTCGCTGCTGAAGATCATGGCGGGCATCGACCAGCCAAACAACGGCGAAGCATTCCTGCAGCCAGGAGCCACCGTTGGCATCCTGCTGCAGGAGCCGCCGCTCAACGAAGAAAAGACCGTCCGCGGCAACGTCGAAGAAGGCCTCGGCGAGCTGTTTGAAAAGAAGCAGCGCTTCGAGGAAATCGCCGAGGAAATGGCGACCAACTACTCCGACGAGCTCATGGAAGAAATGGGCAAGCTGCAAGAAGAACTCGACGCAGCCGATGCGTGGGAGATCGACTCCAAGATCGAACAGGCCATGGAGGCTCTGCGCTGCCCGCCGTCTGATGCGCCGGTGACCAACCTGTCGGGTGGTGAGCGTCGTCGAGTAGCACTGGCGAAACTGCTGCTGAGCGAGCCGGACCTCCTGCTTCTCGACGAGCCCACCAACCACCTCGACGCCGAATCCGTCCTCTGGTTGGAGCGCCACCTGCAGACCTACCCGGGTGCCGTGCTGGCAATTACCCACGACCGCTACTTCCTGGACAACGTCGCCGAATGGATCTGTGAGGTCGACCGCGGCCAGCTCTACCCGTACGAAGGCAACTACTCCACCTACCTGGAGAAGAAGGCTGAGCGTCTCGAAGTTGCCGGCAAGAAGGACCAGAAGCTGCAGAAGCGCCTGAAGAAGGAACTCGAGTGGGTCCGTTCCTCGCCGAAGGCACGCCAAGCCAAGAACAAGGCACGTCTGGAGCGCTACGAAGAGATGGCAGCCGAGGCGGAGAAGTACCGCAAGCTCGACTTCGAAGAAATCCAGATCCCGACCCCGCCGCGCCTCGGCAGCAAGGTCGTCGAAGTGGAAAACCTGAACAAGGGCTTCGACGGACGCGTCCTGATCAAGGACCTGTCGTTCACCCTGCCGCGCAACGGCATCGTCGGCGTCATCGGCCCCAACGGTGTGGGTAAGTCCACCCTGTTCAAGACCATCGTTGGTCTGGAAGAGCCGGACTCCGGCAACGTGACCGTCGGCGAGACCGTCCAGATCTCCTACGTGGACCAGAACCGCGAAAACATCGACCCCGAAGAAACCGTGTGGGAAGTTGTCTCCGACGGCCTGGACTACATCCACGTCGGCCAGAACGAAATGCCGTCGCGCGCCTACCTGTCCGCCTTCGGCTTCAAGGGTGCTGACCAGCAGAAGCCGTCCAAGGTCCTCTCCGGCGGCGAGCGCAACCGCCTCAACCTGGCGCTGACGCTCAAGCAGGGCGGCAACCTGATCCTGCTCGATGAGCCCACCAACGACCTTGACGTGGAAACCCTCGGCTCCCTGGAAAACGCACTGCAGGCCTTCCCGGGCTGCGCCGTGGTCATCTCGCACGACCGTTGGTTCCTCGACCGCACCTGTACCCACATCCTCGCGTGGGAAGGCAACGTCGAAGAAGGCAAGTGGTTCTGGTTCGAAGGTAACTTCGGCGACTACGAGAAGAACAAGGTCGAACGCCTCGGTGAGGAAGCCGCCAAACCGTCGCGCGTCACCCACCGCAAGCTCACCCGTTAGGAGCAAACCCCATGGCAGAAATCCACGTGCACACCATTCCGGTGCGTTGGAGCGACTTTGACCGCTACGGTCACGTGACCAACTCGGCCTATGTCGAGCTGGCGCAGGAGGCGCGCCTGGCGTTCGCGGAGAAGTTCTTCTACTCCGAAGGCCACGAGTTCGTGGTGTTCGTGCGCCGGCTCGAGGTGGACTACGTCCGTCCGATCCTGCCCAACACCACCGCAGTGACCGTGGAGACGCAAGTGGTCAACCTGGGCAACACCTCATTTACCACCCGTCAGGAGATCAAGGACGCGCAGGGCAAAACTTGCGCGGTAGTGGAGTGCGTGCAGGTCACGGTTGATACCACGACCACCTCGCCGCGCGAGATCACGAAGAAGGAGATCGGCATCCTGTCTAAGGCGGCCGAAAACTAGGTGATCACCCTTGACATCGAATCTGGCGCGCGCGGCCTGACCACTCTGGTCGGCCGCGCCGTCGGCTTAGATTCACAGGCCTCCGCACGCTTCCAGGAGGTTGGCGGGGGTGCGCTCGACGTGTTCGTGACCACGCCCTTCGAGGCCATTGCTTCTCGACGAATCACCGGCACCACCTCCCACAACACCGGCACCGTCAGCGCCCGCGACTTGCTTGCCGCGCTGCAGTCCGGTTCTGTTGAGGTCGGGCCGGCGCGCGATGCCGTCTGGCCCGGGGCGCTGCCACCCGCCACCGGATTCGTCGCACGAGAACAGGTCCCCGTCGGCGTGGCCCGCAGGCTTGCCGACGAAGGCCGCAACCTCGCCCGCCAATTCTCCGGACCAGCCGGCCCACCGAAATCCTTGCTGGACGGCATCGTGCTCACCGCCGACGCCGACAGCACCGACCCGGTGGAAATCCCCATGCGGATGATCTTCGCCTGCACCGCACTCGGGCTCATCCCCGGCTTCGAAGCACCCGCAGAAATCCCGCGCCACCTGCGCGTATCCAGCTGCGGGCGCTGGACCCGCCTAGACGCCCCCTTCGGATCCGTCTACCGCAACGCCGGACTCGGCCTGCTGTTCTAACGGGCCGCGCTTCGCTGGCGGCCCGGGCTGGGACTAATAGGCCCGCGGGCCCTGGTTGATCATCATGTACGCCACACGCTGCATGTGATTCCACATCTGGGCGCGGTACGGTTCGGGCAGCTCGTCGTCGTCAAACTGCTCCATCGACTTGCCCATCAACTCGAGCCAACGATCCGCCTCCGGCTCACCGATCGCGAAAGGGAAGTGGCGCTTGCGCAACATCGGGTTGCCGCGCTGCGCCTGATACTCGCGCGGGCCACCCCAATACTGGACGAGGAACCAACGCAGGCGGTTCTCCGCTCCTTCCCAATCCTGATCCGGGTACATCGGGCCGATGAGGTCATCTTCCTTGACCTGATCGTAAAACCCGCGGACAAGGCGGGTGAAGAATGGTTCGCCGCCGACGGCGTCGAAAAGCGTCTGCTCCTGCTTCGGGCTAATCTCCAACGTTTTCCTCCTGCTGTTTCACCAACACAGACTCCCGCGGCGTCAACACCACACCCTCGCGGTGCAACGCCGCCAAAATCCGCTGATTCAAATAACGCGCAACCGTCCACTGCATGCCAGGCATCGTCTGCACCTCCACGCGGAACGACATGTAATTCGGCGTCACTTCGCTCGGACCCAACATCCGCGGAGTGCCCATCACCAGCTCGGCGACTTCCTTGTCCTGGCAGCCCGCAACAGCGGTCTCTTCGATCAAACGCGACACCTCATCCGGATTCACCATCAACGACACCGGCACCTGCACACGCGCGGTAGAGAAGCGGGCCGAGTGATTGCCAACCCGATCAATGTCGCCGTTGCGGATGTACCACAGAGCGCCGTCGATATCGCGAAGCGTGGTGATGCGAAGCGTCATCTCCTCAACATCACCCACAACATCGCCGACCTCAATCGTGTCACCCACCCCGAACTGGTTCTCAATCAAAATCGCCACACCGGAAAAGAAATCCTTCACCAACGACTGCGCACCAAAACCAATCGCCACACCGACAACACCAGCCGACGCAATCAACGGCGCAACATTGACCCCCAACTGATCCAGCACCGCAAGCACCGCCCACGCCCAAATCACAATCGCAGCCACCGACCGGCCCACATTGGCCAGCGTCTTCATCCGCTGCTGACGACGCTTCTCCTGCGCACGAATCTGCTGCGCATCACGCCCCTCATACTTCAACACATTCGAGCGTTTAATTCCCTGGCGCGTCGCACGCCGAATAATGCCATTCGCCAGCCAATTCAGCACAATTGCAACCAGCAAAATGAGCACGATCTTCACCGGGCGCTCAATGAACAATTCATGCGTTTGCGGATTGTTCCACCACGACGCCACGCCCTCGACAGCTTGGTCAACCTTTTCAGAAGCATCTTGAGTATCCATCACCGCACGAGTGTACGCGCGATGCATAAAAATGACCGAGGGGTGTACCGCTTGGTCTAGTGTCTGTGCACATGACTGTCTACGGATTCACCACCAACGCCATCCACGCAGGCTACGAGCCCGACAGCCTCTACGGGCCAATCAACACCCCCATCTACGCCTCCACCACCTTCGCCCAAGACGGCCTCGCCGAACTCCGCGGCGGCTACGAATACACACGCGTGGGAAACCCCACCGTCACCGCCCTGGAAAAAGCCGTTGCGGCGCTTGAAAACGCCGACTTCGCCGTCGCCTCCTCATCCGGCATGGCAGCTATCGACGTCGTCCTGCGCATCCTGCTCAAACCCGGCGACCACGTCGTCGTATCCAACGACGCCTACGGCGGCACCTACCGCCTCATCCAACAAGTCTTCACCCTCTGGGGTGTGGAAAACACCGTCGTCGACATGACCAACCCCACAGAGGTCGCCGCCGCCGTCCAAGACAACACCAAGGTCATCTGGGTGGAAACGCCGACAAACCCAATGCTGGACGTCGTCGACATCGAAGCAATCGCGGCAGTGAAGAAGCAGGCAGCGCTGGTCGTCGACAACACCTTCGCATCCCCCTACCTGCAAAAACCATTCGAACTCGGCGCCGACGTCGTCCTCCACTCAACGACGAAATACATCGGCGGCCACTCCGACGTCGTCGGCGGCATCGTCTGCGGCCGCAACGACCGCGTCGACGGCTTCCACGAACAACTCCGCTTCTTCTTCGGCTGGGTCGGCGCCAACCCATCCCCGTTCGACACCTACCTCACCGGCCGCGGCCTGAAAACCCTCGCCGTGCGCATGGACCGCCACTGCGACAACGCCGAAGCCGTGGCCAAATACCTCGACGCCCAACCGCAAGTTTCCCGCGTGTGTTACCCGGGACTCGAAACACACCCGGGCCACGAGGTGGCGAAAAAGCAGATGACCCGCTTCGGCGGCATGGTCTCCGTGCTGTTCCAAACCACCGAGCAGGCCAAGAAGTTCTGCAAGTCGACGAAACTGTTCTGCCTCGCCGAATCCCTCGGCGGCGTGGAAAGCCTGCTCGAGCACCCCGCCACCATGACCCACGTGTCCGTCGCCGGCTCCGCGCTCGAGGTGCCGGGGGAGTTAGTCCGAATTTCAGTGGGCATTGAGGACGAGGCCGACCTGATCGCCGACCTCGAACAAGCCCTCAAGCAGCTTTAATTTGCTGCTGCGTCGGCCGCGCGGTTGCGCACAGCGCGTGCGGAGCGGTCCTGGCCTTCGGCGATAACACGCTTCAGGCCATTGGGGACGTCGCTGTTCAGCAGGGCGTTTGCCTTCTCAACAGCCTCTTGCGTGACGTCCCAACGCGGGTACATGCCCTCCAGGGTGCGCTGCGCCATCTCGTTGGTCAAACGGTCCCACAGGGCCGGCGCGGCGCGGAAGTACTCGTCGGTCAACCCCTCGAGCCCAGCGTCGGTGAAGGTGAGCCCGTCCATGAGGTAGCGGGCCTCGAGATTGGTCAGGTCGTCGTTAATGAGCTTGTCCCAAGCCCAACGCTTATCGACGACCGCCTTCGCCCTCAACCGCGAAATCGCACCCTCCGACGTCTCGTCCTTCTCCTCGTCAACGGCCTCCAACGGCAAGGCGCCAGCAGCAAGAAGGTTCGTGATCGCCAACCAACGAACCTCCTGATTCTCGGAGGTCTTCAGCAAATCCTTGAAGTACTCAACCGTCTCCTCAGTCGGCTCCAGACGGGCAAGCGCACGGTCGAACACCGCCTTCGGCTCCTGACCACGGAACGCCTCGTTCAACAGATCGAAGCCGGTGCGGCGCCACGCCGGATCAACGTAGCGCTTCACAGCCTCAGTAGCCTGGGCGGCGATCCGCTCCTGCATATCCGGGCCAACCTCACGCGCCACCAACTCCACATACTGACGAGCAGGCAGACGACCATCGCGCACAGACTCCCACAGGGAAGACCACACCAACGTCTTCGCCAACGAATCCTCAATCTGGCCCAAGTGCTCCACGGCAAACTGCTGCTGCTGCGCATCGAGGCCCATCAGGCAGTACGTGAGGTCGTCGTCGTTCACCAGGGCGAGATCGTGTTTCACGCCTGAAAATTCAGGAATCTCAGTGCGCTCGCCGGTGATATCGAGTTCGACTTGGTGGGTGCGCTGCACGGTGCCGTCGATAAGCGAATAAAGCCCCACGCGAACACGGTGATCGCGCAACACCGGCGACTCCTGCACCACGGTAAACGTGTCCGAAATCTCCGGGTAAAGACGCGACACACCGGTAGTACGCAGCCACTGCTCAGCCCAGTTAGACAAGTCGCGACCCGAAGCCTCCTCCAGCGCACCGAGCAGATCATCGAACGTGGCATTGGAGTAAGCATGATTATCGAAGTGCTTACGCACACCCGCGAAAAACTCCTCATAACCCACATACGCCTGCAACTGCTTCAACACAGACGCACCCTTGGCGTAAGTAATGCCGTCGAAATTCTGCTCCGCCGTCTCAATATCCGGCGCATCCGCAGCAATCGGGTGCGTCGACGGCAACTGATCCTGCGAATACGCCCACGCCTTCTCCACCGTGGCAAACGTCGTCCACGCCTCCGGATACTCACCGATACCCACCTGCGCCGTCGCCGCCGACCACGTAGCAAACGACTCATTGAGCCACAGATCGTCCCACCACTCCATCGTGACAAGATCGCCGAACCACATATGCGCCATCTCATGCAGAATCGTATCGTTGCGACGCTCCAGACGATACGGCGTCGGCTCAGACGTGAAAATGTACTCATCGCGGTACGTCACACAACCAACGTGCTCCATCGCGCCCATGTTGTACTCCGGGCAAAACACCTGATCGTACTTGTCGCCAAACGGGTACTTGCGGCCGAAATTCGCGTGATAGAAATCGAAGCCGTCCTTCGTCTGACGGAACAGTCGCTCCGAATCCATATGCGGAATCAAACTGGCACGCGCGTACAGACCAAGCTCAATCGTGCGGCCATCACCCGCGTCGTACGTGTCGGTGACCTTCTCAAACTCACCCGCGCAAATCGCAACCAGGTATGTCGACAGCGGGTAATCAATCGTCGTAGTCCAGGTCGCGGTGCCGTCACCGTTTTCCTCGCGTGAAACCGCCTCATTCAGAATCACCGTGTAACGCTCCGGCGCCTTCACACCCACCTTGTACGTCGCCTTCAAATCCGGCTGATCAAACGAGGCAAACACCTTCATCGCCATCGCCGGCTCAAACTGCGTGTACAGGTAGTCCTTGCCATCCACCGGATCCGTGAACTTATGCAGGCCCTCACCCGTGCGGTTGTACGGCTCCGTCGACGTCACCCGCAGCTCGTGTGCACCAGCCGTCAGCGTGACTTCCTGGCCAGTCGGCTCCCCATCAAGCGTCGCCTCGAATGATTCCGCCACCAGGTCAAAGTGCGTCGTTCCCGCCTCGGAATCGAACTGGATTGTCGACACCGTCGTGAACGTGTCCTTGCCAGTGATATCCACCAGAATGTCGTAACGAACGTTGGAAATGAGCTTTGCGCGCAACTGCGCGTCTTCACGCGTGAGATTAGTCTTCATGTGACTCAGGCTACACGCGCTATTGTGGGCGGCATGAAAGAGCAAGTGACTTTTTGGTTTGATGTTTCCTGCCCGTTTTGCTGGTTGACTTCGCGTTGGATGAAGGAAGTGGAGAAAGTCCGCGATGTTGAGGTCGAGTGGGTGCCGATGTCGCTCTCCGTGCTCAACGACGGCCGTGACATCCCTGCCGACTATGCCGAGTTGATGAAGGCGAACTGGGGTCCCGCGCGTGTGTTCGCGAAAGTGAAGCAGGATGCCCCGGACAAGATCGACGCGCTGTACACGGCGATGGGCACGATCATCCACACTGGCGGCCAGGATCACAAGAAAGGTTTCGGCGCCTACGACAGTGTTATTGCGGAGGCGCTTGCCGAGGTCGGTTTGCCCGCGGAGTACGCGGATGTGGCGAATACCGACGAGGTTGATGAGGCCTTGCGCGGTTTTCACGCGTCGGCAATGGCTGAGGTTGGCGACGACGTCGGCACCCCCGTGGTCAAGCTCGGCGACAGTGCGTTTTTCGGCCCGGTGATCACGCGTGTGCCGGAGGGCGAGGATGCTGGGAAGTTGTTCGACCATGCGGTTGGTGTGGCAAGTTTCCCGTATTTCTTTGAGCTCAAGCGCAGCCGTACGGAAGCCCCGCAGGTACGCTAAGCCTTATGCGTATTTACCTTGGAGCAGATCACGCCGGTTTCGAGCGGAAGAATCAGATTAAGGCCCATCTTGAGGCGCAGGGTCATGAGGTGACTGACTGCGGCGCCCACGAGTACGACGCCGCGGATGACTACCCGGCGTTTTGCATCGCCGCAGCGGAGGCTGTTGTTGCGGATCCGGGTTCTCTGGGCATTGTGCTTGGTGGTTCGGGTAATGGTGAGCAGATTGCTGCGAATAAGGTCAAGGGTGCTCGTTGTGCGTTGGCGTGGTCGGAAGAGACCGCGAAACTGGCCCGCGAGCACAACAACGCGCAACTCATCGGCATCGGCGGGCGCATGCACACCGAGGAAGAGGCGCTCGCGATTGTTGATGCGTTTGTTTCCCAGCCGTGGAGTGAGGAGGAGCGTCATCAGCGTCGTATCGATATTCTCGCGGAGTACGAGCGCACTGGTGTCGCGCCGGAGGTTCCGTCTGCGAAGTAGTGTGTAGGCATGACGATTGGCCCGCTTTTTTGGCGGGCTTTTTCG
>NZ_KV787052.1:38560-39001 GCF_001806995.1 Corynebacterium sp. HMSC11D10 | reverse complement strand
ATAACGGCACGAGGTTGGCCAGGTTGGTTTCCCCACCATGCCGCCAGGCGTGGATATGGTGCATGTCGCAGTTGTCAGCTCCATGCCGGCAATCCGGCACCGGACAGGTTGGCGACATCATCGATGCCAACGCGCGCTGCTTACTATTTGCAAACCGCTGCGTGCGATACAGGTTGACTGCACCCTCGGTCGGGTGAAACGCCGCGACTTCCAGCTCGTCGCCGAATTGCTGCGCGAGAAACTCCGCACCTGTCATCGTCGTGCCATCAGTCAGCGTGAGCGTGACCTCATCGCCTCCACCAGATTGGATACGCGTCCATTCGGGAAGCGGCACCATAATGATCGGCCGTGGTACTGCATGCGGCACTCCACCACCATCGCCATCGCCGCGCAAGATATCCATGAGTGCATCAGCCATCTGGCCGGCTGGTGGCAGTTCCG
>NZ_KV787052.1:20888-38540 GCF_001806995.1 Corynebacterium sp. HMSC11D10 | reverse complement strand
ACTCTTTTCGTTGCTACACCTGATCGTCTAGCACGACCACAAATACAGCTAGACGGTCTCGAAACCACCCACACAAACCCCCAGGTGATAACGAACACCATGGTCAACAAGGAGCTCATCGTCTGGTTCCACAAACACAGAGCTAGACGATCGGTCCGAGCGTCCTTCTTCGTCTGAAGGGGGATCACTGACGCGGTAGCGCCTACTCGCTGACCGAGAACACCTTCTTCTTCGGTGCCTCCTCCGCACCCGGTCCCGCCACGGCGATCTTGGGAGCGTCGAGGACGTCGGTCATGAAGTCGGCGACCCACTGCAGCAATTCCATATCGCGCAGGTTTGGAGCGTTGAGTGCCCGCTTTGCTCCGCCTTCCTTGGGCATCGGCACCTGCAGCGCCTTTGCCGCAGCCCGGAAGTTCGCCCCCGGGTACAAGCGCTTCAGGCGCACCTGCTTGGAGTCAGGCAACTCGACTGGGTGGAGTTTGATGCGCGTTCCCTGGGTCAGGATCTCGGAAACGCCAACTGCACGTGCCTGGTTGCGCAGTCGGGCTACGGCCATGAGCCGCTCGACCTCAATTGGCAAGGTGCCAAAGCGGTCGATCATGTCGTCGGCTGCGGCGGTTAGGGCGTCGTCGTCACGCGCTTCTGCGAGCTTGCGGTACACCTCGAGGCGCAAGCGCTCGGAGTTGATGTAGGTCTCCGGAATGTGTGCATCCACGGGCAGATCGACGCGGATTTCCTTCGGGCCTTTGTCGGTGGCGTCGATGGGTTTGCCGCTCATGAGGCCCTTGAAGGTTTCCACGGCCTCGCTGACCAAGCGGACGTACATGTCGAAGCCCACGCCGGCGATGTGGCCGGACTGTTCCGCGCCGAGCACGTTGCCAGCGCCGCGCATCTCCAGGTCCTTCTGCGCCACGGCCATGCCGGCGCCCAGGTCGTTGTTTTGGGCGATGGTGGCCAGGCGGTCGTAGGAGGTCTCGGTGAGTGTCTTGTCCTTCGGGTACAGGAAGTACGCGTAGGCACGCTCGCGGGAACGGCCCACACGTCCGCGCAGCTGGTGCAACTGGCTCAGGCCCATGTTCTGGGCGTTTTCCACGATCAGGGTGTTGGCGTTGGCGATGTCCAGGCCGGTCTCCACGATCGTGGTGCACACCATGACGTCGTATTCGCGGTTCCAAAAACCCTGCACGGTCTGCTCGAGCACCTGCTCGCTCATCTGGCCGTGGGCGACCACCACGCGGGCCTCGGGAACGAGTTCGCGCAGTTGGCGGGCGGTCTTTTCGATGTCGGAGACTTTGTTGTGGATGTAGAAGACTTGGCCGTCGCGAAGCAATTCTCGACGAATCGCCGCCGCCACCTGCTTATCTTCCTGCGGACCGACATACGTGAGCACCGGGTGACGATCCTCCGGCGCAGTGGTAATCGATGTCATTTCGCGGATGCCGGTCAGCGACATCTCAAGCGTGCGCGGAATCGGCGTTGCCGTCATGGTGAGCACGTCAACGTGCGACTTCAGCGCCTTGATGTGTTCCTTGTGCTCGACACCGAAGCGCTGCTCCTCGTCCACGATGATCAGACCGAGGTTCTTCCACTGCACGCCAGTCTGCAGCAGTCGGTGGGTACCAATGACGATGTCTACGGAACCATCCGCAAGACCTGCGAGGATCTTCTTCGAATCCGTGGTAGAGGTGAAACGCGACAGCTCGCGAACCTCCACCCCAAAACCATCCATGCGCTGCGTGAAGGTGGAGTAATGCTGCTGGGCGAGCAGCGTCGTCGGCACCAGCACCGCGACCTGTTTGCCGTCCTGCACTGCCTTAAACGCGGCACGCACGGCCACCTCGGTTTTGCCGAAGCCCACATCGCCCACGATCACGCGGTCCATCGGCGTGGGCTTTTCCATGTCTTCCTTGACCGCTTCGATGGCGTTGAGCTGGTCTTCCGTCTCTACGAACGGGAAGGCATCTTCCATCTCGAGCTGCCAGGGGGTATCCGGCGCGAACGCGTGGCCCGGCGCGGCTTGGCGCTTGGCGTAGAGCTCCACCAACTCGCCGGCGATCTCGCGCACGGCGGCGCGCGCCTTGCGCTTGGTGGACTTCCAGTCCGAGCCGCCCATCTTGCTTAGCGACGGCTTCTCGCCACCGGTGTACTTACTCAGCAGGTCCAGCGACTCCATGGGCACCCAGAGTTGGTCGCCGGGCTGTCCGCGCTTGGCGGGCTGGTACTCGAGCACGATGTATTCGCGTCGCGACGCCTCATCGCCGGCCTTGATAGTGCGCTCCGCCATCTTCACAAACTTGCCGATGCCGTGGGTGTCATGCACCACGAAATCACCCGGCTGCAAAGCCAACGGGTCGACGCGGTTGCGGCGGCGCGGGGCGCGTCGCTTAGCGTCGGCGATGTCGCCGACGCGGTTGCCGGTCAGGTCCGTTTCAGTAATAACGACCAAGTTCGGCCCGCCGAAAACGAGGCCTGCGTGCGATAACGCCTGGTAGAGCGTAACTGCGCCATCGACGGGCTCGAGCCCAGGTGTGGCCACTCGTGCGGACACGCCGTGTTCGCGCAGCCGCTCCGCCATGCGGTCGATCGCACCTTTGGCCGGAGCGACATAGGCGGCCTTGCCGTGGTTTTGCGTCACGTGCAGTTTCAGCGTGGCGTAGAGCTGCTCGATCTGCTTCGGATCGCCCTTCGGCGCGGGTGCTGCCTCGAACTCGAGCGGCAGCGTCGACGCGTCATCCGCGGCGAACATGCCAGGAGGCGCAAAGGTCCACCAGGCGTTTCCAGCCTTCGACGCGGAGACCTCCAGGGACTCGAACGAGCGATACGACGAAGCAGAAACGTCCAGGCCTTCCACCGCCACCGGGCCTTCGGCGCCCATCGCGGCGGCCTCCCAGCCGGCCTCGAGGAACTCGCGGTCGGTCGCTTCCAAGTCGACAATGCGAGTGCGAACCTTCTCCGGGTTGGTCACCAACACCACCGAACCGGCCGGCATCAATTCCGGCAGCACCGAATACGTCTTATCGGTCAGTGCCGGGATGATCGCTTCCATGCCGTCCGCCGGCTGCTTTTCGGAAATGCGTGCAAGCAGCGACGACAAGGTGGGGTTCGACGGGAATTTGCGAGCCAGGTCGTCGGCTTTGGCGGCCACGGTGTCGTCGATAAGCAACTGCCTTGCTGGAAACAGTTCGACGGCACCAACCTCTTCGATGGTGCGCTGATCCGCAACCGCAAAGGAGCGGATGTCGGTGACTTCGTCGCCCCAGAACTCGATACGCACAGGGTTCTGGGCAGTAGTCGGGAAAACGTCAATGATGCCGCCGCGGGTAGCAAACTCGCCACGGCCCGCAACCATATCCACGTGGTTGTAGGCGAAATGCACCAACTGCTGCGTCAGGTCCTCAAAGTCGGCTTCCTGGTCCACCGCCACCCGAATCGGCTCAATCGCAGGCAAAACCGGCTGGCACACGGCGCGCGCCGCAGCCACGATCACCCGCGGCATATCCCACAACACCTTCGCACGTCGGCCAACAATGTCCGCAGCTGGCGACAAGCGCTCATGGGGCAACGTCTCGTAGGCGGGGAATTGGGCGACCTTGTCGTCGCCAAGCATTGCCTTGAGCTCCGCCGTGAGGTCTTCCGCCTCGTGCCCCGTCGCCGTCACCAACAGCACCGGAGTCTCACGCGCGATCGCACCAGCAGTCCAGGAACGTGCCTGGTCAATGCCGGTAATATGCAGCGAATCTTCCCCCACATGCGTCACCAAACCCTTCAACTTGGGGTCCGTCAACGCCTGGGTGAGCAGCCCACCAAGCACGGGCGGGGTGTTATCAGTCATGCAATGCTTCCTCTTCGTTCGCGTCGCGATCCACAGCGCGCTCATCTCCAGCGACATCTTCACCAGCAATATGCGGCTTGGCCTCCATCCCCCGCAACCCATTCCAACACAGGTTAGAGATGTGCGCCGCCACAATATGCTTGTCTGGCTCACGCTGGTCCAGCCACCACAGCGCAGAATTAGACACCGTGCCAACCAGCGCCTGACCGTACAACCCGGCCATCGCCTCATCTAATCCACGGTGCTTAAACGCCTCCGCCAGCAGGTGGGAAACCTCAGCGGTCACACGGTTAAGAATCGTCGAATACGTCCGCCCCTCCCCCGGCAACTGACCATGCGCAAGGATGACAAACCCGTCGGTGTCATCCTCCACGTACGTCAGCAACGCCAACACACCACGCTCAATGCGATCGCGCCAGCGCCCCTCCTGGATAGACCCCATAATCGTCTCCTCCAGGCGGACCATCTCCCGACGAATAACTGCCTGGTACAACCCCTCTTTGCCCCCAAAGTGCTCATACACCACCGGCTTGGTCACCCCGGCGCGAGCCGCAATCTCCTCCATGGAGATCCCGTCGTATCCGCGCTCAGCAAAAGCAGCGCGCCCAACGCCTAATAATTGTTCCCTACGCTGGGGTGCAGTCATTCGCCTACGAGCCATATGTTCCACTCTAGATCCCTCTCCGACACACCCCATCTTTGGTTGCCACGGGATGTGGTCTACAATCAGCGATGCTATTCCCCATGGTGTAATCGGCAACACTACGGTTTTTGGTACCGTCATTCTAGGTTCGAGTCCTGGTGGGGAAGCTTTTTCATATGGGGAGGGGAAATGAAACGATTCGCAATGCTTTCTACAGCTCTATGCGTGATGCTCTCGGGGTGCACTACAGAGCAACCGCTTAACGACGACACCACGCCCAACATCGAATCCGGCACACCACCCGAATTCGCGGAGGATAAGCCTCAAGCACAGGCATTCGTGTTCGAAAGCGGCGTGCTAGAAATCGGCGACTTCGACCCGTACACAATCGGCGACGACATCTTCGACCCCTGCACGGAAATCACGCAGGAGGAGTTCACCGCAGCGGGGTTCGAGGAGGTGGAGCCACTTCCGAAGGAATATTCAGACATTTCGGGTGGACTGAAGATGTGCAGTTTGCGCTCTAACAATGGCGCAGATTCTGTAACTATCTCCAACAACAACTCCAGTCGTTCTGTAATCGAAGATGCGTATGGGACAGAGGAAGAACGTCAGTCAATGATTCTTCCAGAGATGTATATTTTCAGCCCCCGTCTCGGAGTAAGTACAGGCTGTTTCGCACAGGTAGACACTGTTCGAGGAGCACTGACGATAATCGCGGCCGGAATCGAGCTGTCGGGTTCGCGTGAATCCAATTGTGAAAAAGCCCAAAAGGCTTTGGAAAATCTCTTTGCAGCTCACTCATCAGGAAACTGATGTCCACTTTATTGGACATCCTCTTCCATAGCGACGGATGATCGGCTAACCTTTAGCAGAATCGGAATATTTGGGGGTATTTATGGGGATCCTTATTGATGTTGACCAAATCGAATCAGCGGTACAACAGCTTCGAGCTATCGGAGACAGCTTGTCGGTTCAATTCCATGCAGGTATGACCAGTCCACTAACTTCATTTTCACAGGTCAGTGGTCTCGCAGATGCGGGGCGTACTCTGAGCCCAATCGGGGATGTAAACGCACCAGAAGCAAACCAAGCGGTCGCAACCTACCTTCTGGGTACGGCGAACATTCTTGAAACAGCGCTGAACAACACGCTGCGGACGGATGATTCGTTGTCCGGTGCGTTGGCGTCGCTCGGTCCGGTGTTTGAGGGACGCGTTAACCAGGTGCAGCCACAACTGATTGAGCTCCTGCAGAAATCGCGTTCGGTCGATCCGAAAACCAACACGTTTGCAAACCCGGCGGCAGTCGCGACTGGTGATTCGTCGCTGCACGCCTTGCACGCCAAGTTGTTGGAGACCGACACTTCTCGTGCGATGTCTGCTTCCGAGTTCTGGAACTCAAATGCAGAACTGATCGCCGATGCGATGGAGGAGCTCAACGAAGTCCAGCACGCGTTGAGTACCTCGGCAGAGACATCCTGGATTCACAACGCGATGCGCACCATCACACAGGTCCAGAACGCAGGTATGGAATACGTGGCTAACTCGCGCTCCCTCGCAGCGCACACCGCAATGCTTGCCGACGCCGCAGACGCCGAAAAACTCATCGCATCCAGCACCGTGATGGCATATGACGCTGCACCGTCGCCGGAAGAAAAGCTTGCGATCGAGCAGGCGTACTTGCTCAACTTTCCGGCACGAATGACATCAAACTTGGTCGCTGCGATCCCGACGTTTAACCGTCTGCTTCCGGAGTTGAAGGAGATGTCTGGCGACTCCTACAGCGTCGATAGCATTCCCTCGCCAGCAGCGCCCGCATTTGAACCAGCAGAGTTGCCGGAACCAATCCAGAATGCGCTGATCAACCGTGGCTACGGGGATATCGCAAACGCGAAAACACCGTCAGAGGTTCTGCAGAACATGGGGCGGCCCTCGCCAAACGTGCTTGATTCCATTCCGGCAGGTGCTACGCCTACGCAGGCTGCGTCGGCAGTGCTGGCACCGCCAAGCACAAATGCGATGGCTCCGACCCCAGGTGCGATCTCTGCTGGCGCGCACCCAGGTGCGCACAGCCCAGCGTTCACCGGTGCTATCACCCCTGCAACCACACGTGGGGCGAACTCGGGCGGGGCATCCGCCGGCACCAATAGCGGCGCGGGTGGATTCGCTCCAATAGCTGGTGGGCCCAGCAACGCTGCAGGCACTGGAAGGCACGCTGCTCGTGGAAACCAGATGGGCGCAGGCACCGGGGTTGGAGTGCCTGGCGGTTCCCGCGGGGGCTCCCCTGCTTCCCAGGCTGTTAGCGGCCGTGGAGCTGGAAATGGCATCGGCACTGGCCGAGGCGCCGGAGCAGGGGCTGGCATGTACGCAGGTGGCGGCATGCACGCCGGTCGTCCGGGTTTCAGCACGGGCGGCGGCGTGAGCGCCGGTGCTGGTGTCGGTCCAAGTACCGGTTTCGGCGCCGGTTCGCAGGGTGCTCACGGTGCTACCCCGCACGGCTCGACGGGGCACGCGCCAACAGGCTCCGGCACAGCTAACGGTGCACACGGCGCACACGGTACCCACGCCACAAACGGTGCGCACTCCGCGAATAATGCGGCAGGCGCACACCGCGGCGGTGGTGTCATTGCCGGGCAACCGATGATGGCCGGGCGCAACCAAAGCGGTCGCGCATCCGACAAGGCCGCCGCCAAGGTCAAGACAGTTACCAGCGCGGTCGAGCGCGACGGCAACCTCAAGGCACTGCTCGGCGACGCCCCACTATTGCTGCCGGAGGTCATCGGCTACAACGTGCGCCGATAGTCACCGCGAGCGGCAACGCTCGAAACAGAAACCCGAAACGAAAACACGCCCCGGTGGGATTCGCGCCGGGGCGTGGGGTCGTCGAGAAGCAATCTAATGCTCGTGGCCGTGCGGGAGTGCAAGGTCCGGTTCTTGGCCAGGCTCAACGATGACAAATTGGCCCATCATGCCCTGGTCTTCGTGGTTGAGCATGTGGCAGTGATACATGTAGGCCAAGGTGGGGTCGGGGTGATACGCGATCTCCACAAGCAGCGTCACCGTGGAAAGCGGTGGCACGTCGATGGTGTCGTGCCAGCCGGCAGTGAACTCCACTTCCCCACCCTCAACACTTTGCACGGCGAAGCGTGCGTTGTGGATGTGGAAATCGTGCAGCATATCCTCGTTTTCGTTGGTCACGCGCCAGATCTCAGGCCCGTCGTGGTCGACGACAAAGTCGACGCGCGACATGTCCATCGTTTGGCCGTTGATCTCAATGCCATTGAGTCGGAACTCGCGCTCCACACTTGCCGACGACGGCACGTCCAACGGCACCAACGTTTCCGACAACGCGGGCGAAGCCGGCGCATCTTCTGGCGGGGCGGCGATCTCCAACAGGTCGAAAGTGTCGCGTGCGCCGAACAGGTCGGCGGTTTCTTTATCTGGCAAGCCGCCGAGGTCCGGGAGTCCGTCGCTACGCAACATCAGGTCCTTGCCCGGCTCCAGGTCCACCACGATTTCCACGCGCTCGCCCGGGGTAAGCAGCACGCCGTCGACCTCCACCGGGGAATCGAGGAACCCCTGGTCAGTGGCGACGATCTTGAACGGCACACCCAGCGTCAGGTGGTGGAAGCGCAACACGGAACCGTTGAGCACGCGGAGACGCACGCGGCGGGTTGTGGCCTCGAAACGCGGTTTGGTGATGCCGTTGACCACCACGGTGTCGCCGACCCACCCGTGGTCCTCGTCGAGCTGGCCGTCCTCGGTGAAGTTGGCGTTGGTCAAGATCACCGGGATGTCATCGACGCCGTAATCGGAGGGCAAGCCGGAAATTGCGGTGGTGTCGTCGTCGACAATCAGACCGCCGGCAAGGCCGCGGTAGGCGTGCACCGCGGATATCTCGTGCGGGTGCGGGTGGTACCAGCAGGTCGCGGCGGGCTGATCGACGGTCCACGACGGCGACCAAGACTCACCCGGGTCAAACATCAGCGCCGGTCCCCCGTCCGCAGCGGCCGGCAGGTGCAGGCCGTGCCAGTGCACAACGGTCGGCTCCGGCACGTTGTTGTGCACCGTCATCTCGATGCGCTCGCCGCGTCGCATGTACAACGTCGGGCCCAAGAACGGCCCGTTGAATCCCCAAGTCTTGGTCATGACACCAGGGATGATTTCGGATTCGCCCTCCTGGGCGGTCAGTTCGAAGCGGCGCACGTTGCCGTCGAGTGTGCCTTCGTACAGCGGCGGGATAGGCAGCGGGCGTGCTTCGGCGTCGGCACCACGCGGGGTGGGCTGGTTTGATGTCGAGCACCCAGCCAATGCAGCACCCGTGGCTGCGGCTGCAACGGCGAAAACGGTCCCTTTAAAAAATGTGCGTCGAGAAAAAGCCATTACGTCCTCCAAAAACTCGCCGAAAACCATGAATGATCCTACTATCCCGATATATGCGTAACGAGGAAGCGAATGCCCGCCGGTTCATCTGGTCGAACGGCTTACAAAACATTGGCGATCAGGTAGTCGCCCCGAAAACGGTGCTGCCGTGGCTGTTCAATGCTGCTGGGGTGCCGGCGGCGTTCACGTCGTTTCTCGTGCCAATTCGCGAGTCCGGCTCGATGCTGCCGCAGGCGTTTTTGAGCCCGTGGGTGACGTCGCAAAGCTCGCGCAAACGAGTCTGGTTGATCGGCTCGTGGGGCCAAGCGCTGGCCTCTGCCGGCATTGCGCTTAGCGCGCTGTTGCTCGAGGGAAGTGCGCTCGGCATCGCAGTCATTGTCCTGCTTGCGGTGCACGCGGTGTTTCGCTCCATCTGCTCCATCGCAGGCAAAGATGTCCAGGGCCGCACGATTTCCAAAGGCCACCGCGGCGACATCACCGGTCGCGCCACCGCGCTCGCCGGCGGTTTCACTCTCGCGATCGGTCTCGCACTGTCGTTTATCCCCAACGAACTTCCGCAGTGGTCACTCGCCGCGCTGCTCGCCGGCGGTGCGTCGATGTGGGCGCTCGCTTCGCTCGTGTTCATGCGTATCGACGAGCCCACTCCCGACACCGACACCTCCAACGGCCAAGGCTTCCACGACATGTGGAAGCTGGTCACCTCCGACCGCGACCTGCAACGATTCCTCATCGTGCGCTCGCTCATGCTGGTCACCGCGCTTTCCACCCCGTTTATCGTCGTGTTGGGCAGCCGCGAAGGCGCCGACCTCACAGGCCTCGGTGCGTTCATCGTCGCCTCCGGCGGCGCGTCACTGCTTGGCGGGCGGGTTTCGGGCCGGTTGTCGGACAGGTCGTCGAAACGCACGATGGCGTGGGCTGCAGGTTTCGCGTCCACTGTGCTCATCCTGCTCGTTGCCAGCGCACAGCTTGTCGACGACACCATCAACGCCTGGGTCATGCCCCTAGGCTTCTTCCTGGTCAACCTCGCCCACACCGCAGTGCGGGTCAGCCGCAAGACCTACCTGGTAGACATGGCCGACGGCGATAGGCGCACCATGATCACGGGTGCCGCCAACACCGTCATGGGCATCGTCCTGCTCGTTGTCGGCGCAATCTCCTCGGCGGTTGTGCTGCTCGGCCCGCAGGCAGCGCTGATCTTCCTGGCTGTTGTTGGTTACGCCGGTGTGTTTGGTGCCGCGAACCTGAAGGAAGTCTCGGCAAACAAGTAGGCCAGAGCCCATAGGCGTTATGCTTGGGGCCGATCTCAAAACGTCCACCCCCAAGGAGTAATCGAGTGCCTAACCACTCCGATCGCGCCGTTGTCGTGCTCGCGGCCGGCGCGGGAACCCGCATGAAGTCCGACCGCCAAAAGACGCTGCACGAAATCGGCGGGCGCAGCCTGCTCTCCCATTCGCTGCACGCCGCAGCCGGTGTGGAACCGACCTACCTCGTTGCTGTGGTCGGCCACCAGCGCGACCAGGTCGCCCCAGCCGTGGAGCACATCGCCGAGCAGATGCACGTGGAGATCCGCCAGGCGATCCAGGAGGAGCAAAACGGCACCGGCCACGCAGTGCAGGTCGGCCTGTCGGCAATTCCGGATTTCGACGGCACCGTCGTGGTCACCAACGGTGACGTGCCGTTGCTGACGCCGGAGACGTTGCAGGCGCTCGTCGAAAAGCATGAGTCCGAGCATGCCGCCGTGACCGTGCTCTCCCTCGAATTCGACAACCCCACTGGCTACGGCCGCATCATCCGCGGCGAAGCTGGCGACGTGCTCGAAATCGTCGAAGAAAAAGACGCCACCGACGAACAACGCAAGGTCCACGAAGTCAACTCCGGTGTCTTCGCCTTCGACGCCACCGTGCTTCGCGACGCCCTCGCGCGCGTCACCCCCGACAACGCCCAAGGCGAGTTCTACATCACCGACGTCCTCGGCATCGCCCGCAACGACGGCCGCAAAGTTTCCGCCTTCATCGCACCTGATGCCCGCGAACTCGCCGGTGTCAACGACCGCGTCCAACTCGCCGAAGCCGGCAAGGAACTCAACCGCCGCCTCGTCGAGCGCGCCATGCGCAACGGCGCAACCGTCATCGACCCGGCCACCACCTGGATCGGCGTCGAGGTAGAAATCGGCCGCGACGTCATCATCCACCCCAACACCCAACTGTGGGGCTCCACCGTCATCGGCGACGGCGCCGAAATCGGCCCCGACACCACCCTGACCGACATGGAAGTCGGCGCCCGCGCCACCGTCGTACGCACCCAAGGCGAACTCGGCGTCATCGGTGAAGAAGCCACCGTCGGCCCCTTCACCTACATCCGCCCCGGCACCGAACTCGGCGCCCGCGGCAAACTCGGCGGCTTCGTCGAATCCAAAAACGCCAAGATCGGCGAAGGCTCCAAGGTGCCCCACCTGACCTACATCGGCGACGCCACCGTAGGCAAGCACTCCAACATCGGCGCCTCCAGCGTTTTCGCTAACTACGACGGTGTGAACAAGCACCACACCACCATCGGCGACTACTGCCGTACCGGCTCAGACACCATGTTTGTCGCGCCGGTCAATATCGGTGATGGCGCGTATACCGGCGCGGGTACAGTAGTCACGGAAGATGTTCCAGCCGGCGCGCTCGCCATCAAGGAGGGCCACCAGCGCAACATCGAGGGCTGGGTAGAAAAGCGCCGCCCCGGATCCGACGCGGCAGAAGCTGCAAAGAAAGCACGCGAGAAGTAAAGGTTCGAACATGACTGGTTACTCCACAGAAAGCCACAAAAACCTCAAGGTCTTCACCGGGCGTGCGCACCCGGAACTGGCAGAGGCCGTAGCAGACGAACTCGGCATCGAGCTCGTGCCTACCACCGCCCGTGACTTCGCCAACGGCGAAATCTTCATCCGCTTCGAAGAGTCCGTCCGTGGCTCCGACTGCTTTGTCATGCAGTCCCACGCACAACCGCTGAACAAGTGGCTCATGGAGCAGTTGATCATGATCGACGCGCTCAAGCGTGGCTCCGCGAAGCGCATCACCGCGATCCTGCCGTTCTACCCGTACGCACGCCAGGACAAGAAGCACCGCGGCCGCGAGCCGATCTCCGCCCGCCTCATCGCAGACCTGCTCTCCGCAGCGGGCGCGGACCGCATCGTATCCGTGGACCTGCACACCGACCAGATCCAGGGCTTCTTCGACGGCCCGGTCGACCACATGCACGCCCAGCCGATCCTGGTGGACTACATCAAGTCCAAGTACTCGCTGGACAACCTCGTGGTGGTCTCCCCGGATGCCGGCCGAGTGAAGTCCGCTGAGAAGTGGGCCAACATGCTTGGCGACGCCCCCATGGCCTTCGTCCACAAAACCCGCGACATCGACGCCGCAAACAAGGTTGTCTCCAACCGTGTCGTCGGCGACGTCGAGGGCAAGGACTGCATCCTCATGGACGACATGATCGACACCGGCGGCACCATCGCTGGCGCCGTCGGCGTGCTCAAGGAAGCCGGCGCGAAGTCCGTCGTCATCGCCTGCACCCACGGTGTCTTCTCTGATCCGGCACGCGAGCGCCTCAGCGACTGCGGCGCAGAGGAAGTCATCACCACCGACACCCTGCCGCAAAACACCGAAGGTTGGAAGAACCTCACCGTGCTGTCGATCGCACCACTGCTGGCAAAGACCATCCGCGAAATCTTCGAAAACGGTTCCGTGACCACCCTCTTCGAGGGCCAGGCCTAAACCACTCTTGACCGCGACAGCCGGGGCAGCTTCACCGCTGCCCCGGCTTCACGCTTAGGGAAAGGACACAATCTCCATGTACAACCGCTACGCCGAATCCGTAGAAATCACCCCAGAGCTTGAGCACGCCAAAGCCATGTACGACGGCGACGCCACCCTCGAGTATCTGGGCGCCATCATCACACGGTTAGAGCCAGGCGTGGCGGAAGGTGAGTTTGTCGTCGATACGCGGCATGCAAACGGATTCGGCGTCTGCCAGGGCGGCGTACTGTTCACCTTCGCTGACGCCCTCTTCGGTGGCGCCTGCAACTCGCGCCGCACCGAACCCACCGTCAGCGCACAATCCGAAATGGTCTACCTCGCACCCGCAAAAATGGGCCGCACCATCCGCGGCGTCGCTCACGAACGCCACCAATGGGGCCGCAACGGACTGTCCGACGTCACCCTTTACGACGGCGACACCGTCATCGCAGAATTCCGCGGACTCTCCCGCACCACCTCACGTCCCCCGACAGGAAACTAAACCATGAGCCTCCAAGAACAAGGACTCAAACGCAGCGTCAAAAGCCGCCAACTGATGATGATCGCCTTCGGATCATCCATCGGCACCGGACTTTTCCTCGGCTCCGCCAGCTCCATCCAATACGCCGGCCCCGCCGTCTTGATCTCCTTCGCCATCGTCGGCGTCATCGTTTACTTCCTCATGCGCATGCTCGGCGAAATGGCCGTCGAACACCCCGTCTCCGGATCCTTTGCCGCATACTCTCGCGAATTCATCGGCCGCGGAGCCGGATTTATCACCGGCTGGAACTGGTGGTTCACCACCGTCGTCGTCGGCATGCTGGAACTGACCGCCATGGGTACCTTCCTGGACTACTGGTTCCCCCACATCCCCCACTGGGTCACCGCGCTAGTCTCGCTGCTGCTCGTCGTCGTCCTCAACGTGCTCAACGTGCGCGTGTTCGCCACCACCGAATACTGGCTTTCCCTGATCAAAGTGGCAGCACTCGTCCTCATGATCGTGCTCGGCCTCGCGCTTGTCTTCGGCGTCGGATCCGAACCCGCCATCGGCCTGCAACACATCACCGACCACGGCGGATTCATGCCAAACGGCATCTCCGGTGTCCTGTTCGCACTCGTCGCAGTGACCTTCACCTTCGGCGGCATCATGTCCATCGGCACTGCCGCCGGCGAAGCTGACGACCCAGACAAGGCAATTCCCCGCGCGGTCAACTCCGTAGTGTGGCGCATCCTCGTGTTCTACCTCGGCGGCATCGGCACCATCCTGCTGCTCGCACCGTGGAATGAGCAGGACACCAACGAAAGCCCGTTCATCCGCGTACTCACCGGCGTCGGGTTCTCCGGCGCAGCGACCGCCTTGAACGTCGTCATCGTCGTCGCCGTGTTCTCCGTGCTCAACACCATGACCTACTCCGGCGCCCGCATGCTCCGCGACCTCGCCCGCAACGGCCAAGCCCCCAAAGCCCTCGCCGAAACCAACCGCAAAGGTCTGCCCACCAAAGCATTGCTTTTCGACGCCACCCTCATGGGCGTCGTCGTCATCCTCAACTACTTCTTCGAAGGCAAAATCTTCGCCATCCTGCTCGCCATCATCGTCGGCACCGAATTGATCACCTGGGCCGGCATCTGCCTATCCCACCTGAACTTCCGCAAACACGCCGGCAACACAAAATTCCCCGCCCCGTTCTACCCAGTTGCGAACTGGATCTGCATCGCATTTTTCGCCCTCGTACTCGTACTAATGGGTATTCTTCCCGATTACCGCATGGGTCTAGCCACACTCTTCGGCTGGATCCTCGCCCTCGGCCTCATCTGGCTGACAACGCAACGCAGGAGCAACGCATGATCCGCAACATGATCCGCCCAGACCTCGACACCATCCCCGACTACGTTCCAGGCGCCCGCAACGACCAGGCCATCAAACTCTCCTCCAACGAATGCGCCGAAGGCCCACTGCCCTCCGTACTCGAGGCGATGCGCGACACCCTCGGCTCCATGAACCGCTACCCCGACATGGGCGCCACCGACATCCGCACCGCCCTTGCCGAACACCTCGGCGTGACCATCGACCAGGTCGCCGTCGGCACCGGCTCCTCCGCCCTGTGCCAACAACTCGCGACGATCACCGCACAGCCCGGCGACGAAATCATCTTCCCCTGGCGCAGTTTCGAGGCCTACCCCATCTTCGCCCGCATCGTCGGCGCAACCCCCGTCGCCATCCCACTCGACGCCGAGCACCGCCTCGACCTGCCCGCCATGGCCGCAGCGATTACCGAACGCACGAAACTCATCTTCGTGTGCAACCCCAACAACCCAACCGGCACCACCATCACCAACGCCGAGTTCGAAACCTTCATGGCCGCCGTCCCATCCGACATCCTCGTCGCACTCGACGAGGCCTACTTCGAATACAACCGCGCCACCGACACCCCCATCGCCACCGACGTCATCACCCGCTACCCCAACGTCGTCGGCCTGCGCACCTTCTCCAAAGCCTACGGCCTTGCAGGCGCCCGCATCGGCTACGCCTTCGGCCCCGCCGACATCATCAGCGCCCTCAACAAAGTCGCCGTCCCCTTCTCCGTCAACGCCGTCGCCCAAACCGCAGCCCTCGCCTCCCTCAAGGCCACCTCCGAGCTGCAAACGCGTATCGACGACACCATCACCCAACGCCAACACCTCACCACCGCACTCAACCTCCCCGAATCCCAAGCCAACTTCATCTGGCTGCCGGATTTCCCGCGTGAAAAAGCTGACCGGCTAGCGGCAGAGGGCGTGCTGGTGCGTTCTTTCCCGGAAGGTATCCGCGTCACCGTCACCAACTCAGCCGAAACCGACGCCTTCCTGAAAGCATGGGACCGTGCGTAGTGAGCGCCGCCGCGTGATCGCGGCGACCACCATCGGCACAGCCATCGAGTGGTACGACTACTTCCTCTACGCCGCCGTCGCCGGTTTGGTGTTTAACCAGACCATGTTCGGTCCCCTCGGACCTGCTGCGGCGACGATCGTGAGCTTCCTCACCGTCGGCTTGTCCTTCCTGTTCCGCCCGCTCGGTGCGGTGCTTGCTGGCCACTACGCCGACCGATTCGGGCGCCGCGGCGTGCTCATGATCACCCTGTTCACGATGGGCACCGCCACCACGCTTATCGGCCTGTTGCCCACCTACGACACCATCGGTTGGCTTGCCCCCGCCGCACTGATTCTCCTGCGCATCCTGCAGGGCACATCGGCCGGCGGCGAATGGGGCTCCGCAGTCCTCCTCGCCGTCGAACACGCCCCTGTGAACAAACGCGGCCTTTACGGCGCCGGCCCCCAGGTCGGTGTTCCCGCTGGCCTGCTCATGTCCTCCGGCATGCTCGCCCTGATGACCGCCGTCGCCCCCGGTGACGCCTTCGTCGAATGGGGCTGGCGCATTCCCTTCCTGCTGTCCATCGCGCTGACGTTCCTCGGCTGGTGGATCCGCACCGGCGTCGAAGAATCGCCCGTCGTCGAGGAGATGCGCGAGACCGGCACCCGCAGCCCCATCAGCGGCCTGTTCAAATCTCACGCGGGAGTTGTCCTCGCAGCCGCCCTGATCTTCGCCGCAAACGGAACGGTCGGCTACATGACAACCGGCGGTTACATCCAAAATTACGTCACTGACCCTGCCGGTATCGGGCTTTCACGCGGGGACATTCTCTGGGCTGTCACTGCATCGGCTGCGGTGTGGTTGTTCACTACAGCGTTCGCCGGGTGGGTCTCGGACTACATCGGGCGTAAGCGCACGCTTGCGATCGGGTTTGTGGTTCAGGCGGCGGGTGTTGCGGTGTTGTTCCCGCTCGTCGATACGGGTTCGATTGCAAAGATCACCGCGGCGTTGATTTTCCTCACCGTTGGCCTGGGCCTGACGTACGGCGAGATTGGCGCTTTCTACGCGGAGCTTTTCCCGGCTTCGGTCCGGGCGTCCGGGGCGTCGATTTCGTACGCGTTGGGTGCAATTCTTGGTGGTGCGTTTGCTCCAACGATTGCGGCTGCGTTGCGTGAGGCTACTGGTGGTACGGTGGCGATTACGGTGTATTTGATGGCGGCGACGTTGACGGGGTTCGTCGTTACGCTGCTTGTGCGTGATCGCACCGGCATCCCGCTTGGCCATGATCATGAGGACATCCAGGCGGCGGGGCATTTTGTGTGGGAAAAGTCGGCTGGTAGCCTGTAGCAGTCTCGGCGAGGGCTTTCGGGCCGTTATCGACGCGATGAAGATCCACTATGCGATCACTCGACGAGCACAATCCGTTAAGTGGTCGCAGGCAAAGCCTGTGGCCCTTCCAACCGAAGGAGTACAACATGGCTATTACCCCAACCGTTATCAAGGGTGAGCGTCGCGAGGAGTTTGGCAAGGGCTCCGCACGTCGTCTGCGTCGCGATGGCAAGATCCCGGGTGTCCTGTACGAAAAGGGCATCGAGAACATCCACTTTGCGGTTGACCGCATTGAGATGACCGCGATCGTGCGTAACGACGGCACCAACGCCATCGTCGAGCTTGAGCTCGACGGTGAGAAGCTGCTCGCCATGGTCAAGCACGTCGACCAGAACGTTCTGACTCTCGAGATCGACCACATTGACCTGTTCGGCATTAAGCGTGGCGAGAAGGTTACCGTCGAGGTTCCGGTTGTCACCGAGGGCGAGGCTGCTCCGGGCGCTGTTGTGTTCCAGGAAGCCGACGTTGTCGAGATCGAGATCGACGCTCTGTCTATCCCGGACGAGATCACCGTTTCCATCGAGGGCAAGGAGATCGGCGACCAGATCACCGCTGGCGATCTCGAGCTGCCGGCGGGTGCGGAGCTGATCACCGATCCGGAGAACTTGCTTGTCAACATCACCTTCGAGCAGGTTGATGAGGATCTCGAGGCTGAGGCTGAGGCTGCTGAGGAGGGCGGCGCTGAGGCTGGCGCTGAGTCTTCTGAGGCTGGCGAGGAAGCTTCCGAGTAATTTCGGCACGACGATTGGCCCGCTTTTTTGGCGGGCTTTTTCG
>NZ_KV787052.1:0-20868 GCF_001806995.1 Corynebacterium sp. HMSC11D10 | reverse complement strand
ACCCTCCCGGCGATACCCACACCGGTATCCCATCGCGTATCTGTATTCGCCCGTAGCGGTTTTCACGCGGGTCATCGTCGTTGCGCCCGTTATGGAACCGACACAGTGGCACGAGGTTGGCCAGGTTGGTCTCCCCGCCATGGCGCCAGGCTTGGATGTGGTGCATTTCGCAGTTGTCAGCCCCATGCCGGCAATCGGGCACCGGACAGGTTGGCGACATCATGGATGCCAACGCGCGTTGCTTACTATTGGCAAACCGCTGCGTGCGATACAGGTTGACTGCACCCTCGGTCGGGTGAAACGCCGCGACTTCCAGCTCGTCGCCGAATTGCTGCGCGAGAAACTCCGCACCCGTCATCGTCGTGCCATCGGTCAAGGTCAAGGTGACCTCGTCACCGGCACCGGATTGGATCCGAGTCCATTCGGGAAGCGGCACCATAACAATCGGGCGTGGTACTGCATGCGGCACCCCACCACCATCGCCATCACCGCGCAAGATACCCATAAGCGCATCAGCCATCTGGCCGGCTGGTGGCAGTTCCGTATCGATCAACCCACGCAGCGTGTGCTCAATATCAGCAATATTGCGTGCCGAATGCGTCAAGTGCAGCGTGGCCATCCCTTCGCGAGCACGAGAAAACCGTACTTGCTTTTCAGGCGCGGGTTTCTTCGCGTCAATAACCTGATCGGCATAGCGCGAGAGCGCATCGAAGCGGCCCTGAAACTTCAGCAGGGTAAAACGCAACCGCCAACGCTTCGCCGCATCTTCAACCACGGCCAGTTTGCGTTCAATCAAGCACAACTGATCCAGGGGTGTATCTGCTGCCATGTGGCGTGCGTCGGATTGTTTCCGCGTGAATTTCGTCGCTCCGAAGTAGACGTCGTGTACGCGTGACCATTCTCGGATGCGCGACGGGTTCAGCCCGGCAGCAAGGGCTGTGTCGCGGTCGAAGTCGGCGATGTCCGAAAGCCGGAAGCCGAGAAGGTCTACAAATGCCATGGCATAAACGCTACGAAGCGATCAACCACCGCACAAGACCCACCACAAAAATGTGGATAACTCCCACACCAAATTCCACAATCCGCTGGTGAGAAGTACTATGTGCGTCGTGACTGTTCTGATCGTTGGTCTTGGAAATCCTGGCCCTCAGTATGAAAATACGCGGCATAACGCGGGTGTGGTCGTCGTCAATGAGCTTTTGGAGCGCGCCACCCCGATGCCCGCAACCTTGTCGGCCCACAAGCGCACGAACACTGAGGTGGCGGAGTTGGCGGCGGGACGCCTGGCTAAGGACCGCGTGATCGTTGCGCGCACGCGCAGTTTCATGAATGTTTCGGGCGGGCCGGTGAAGGCGCTCGCAGATTATTTCGGCGTGAAGCCGGAAGACGTGTATGTGATTCACGACGAGCTCGATCTGGACCTCGGCGAGGTGAAGATCCGTCTCGGCGGTGGCGATCACGGCCATAACGGGCTGAAGTCGGTGACCAAGGCGCTGAACAAGCCGTACAACAAGGTCGCCGTCGGCATCGGTCGCCCGCCCGGACGGATGGCGCCGGCGGATTATGTGCTGAAACCATTCAGTACAAAAGAGCAGGTAGATCTCGCAATTGCGGCTGCGGACGCGGCGGATGAGATTCTGCGCGCGTTAGGCTAGCGGCATGAGACTTGCAACGATCAGGACTGGAAACACCACCACCGCGGCACGGCTTATCGACGACACCCGCGCCGTCACACTCAACGCCCCCGACGTCGGCGCACTTTTGCACGCGGGAAAATTCGAGGAGGGCGAGGAGTTTACCTTCTCCCCCGCTGATTTGGCGCCGGTGATTCCGCGCCCCGGCAAGATCATTTGCGTGGGGCTAAATTACGCGAAGCATATCGCGGAGATGGGGCATGAGCAGCCGGATGTGCCGACGCTGTTCATTAAGTTCCCGGAGGCGCTCGTTGGGCCGTATGACGACGCTGAGGTGCCGGAGTTCAATGCGGAGTCGTTGGATTTTGAGGGTGAGTTGGCGGTGGTCGTCGGTAAGCGGGCGCGCCATGTGTCCAACGGTGCGGATTACATTGCTGGCTACAGCGTGATCAACGACTACACGCAGCGCACGTATCAGAAGCGCACGCAGCAGTGGCACCAGGGCAAGTCGTTGGAGAAGACGGCGGGGTTCGGCCCGTGGCTGGATACGCAGTGGCAGCCGGGTCCCGCGATTACGACGACGGTTAATGGTGAGGTGATGCAGCATTCGCGTACCGACGACCTCGTGTTTACCCCCGCGAAACTCATCGAGTTCATCTCGCATCTGTATCCGCTGGAGCCTGGTGACGTGATCGCAACTGGCACTCCGGACGGTGTTGGCCACGCGCGTGATCCGAAGCGCTACCTGAAAGATGGCGACACGGTGCGTGTTGAGATCGAGGGCCTTGGTGCGATCGAGAACACGACCCGCGTGATTTCTTGCTAGCCTCGTGCCCATGAGCCAGCACGCGATGTTGACCAGCAAGTATCCGCCGTCAGATAACCTCTACGAATCGCAGTCACGCGAGGGCGACATCTCGCTCATGCTGTGCCATGGGTGGAGTACCGGCGAGATCAAGACGTTTTTTGAGGACGATAACGGCGGCGATCCGGTCCCAGGGCTCGATGTGCTTATCGACGACATCCGCGCCGAGTACGCCAACCTCATCCCCAAAGCTTCCGAGGACGCGCAGCGCCTCGATGCGCTCCGCGACGCTCTGGCTGAGCGCAACCTCGCGTTCTCGTTCGACGAGGGGCTTACTCAAAGCGACTGCGCCGAGGAAGCCGCCGAACAGGCAGAAAATGATGGCCGCAGCGGCTATGTGTACTGCACGAACCAGGACGTGGATCGAGTGATCCACACCGGCGAGCTTTACTTCGGTTTTAGCTCCGTTGAGGCGGCCGAATCGCTCATGGAAGCGCTTCGCGGTGTTGGCATGACCCCGATGTGGGGCGGCAAACCTACCGAGCGTGTGGCGTGTGAGGGGCTCGTCGTCGAGCTCCCGCTCGCGGATTAGAAGCCGAGCTGATCGAGCAGGCGAACTTCTGCTTCTGCGATTAACTGCAGCGGGAACAGCAGAAGGAGAAACGGTGCGGAGCTCAGCATCACCCCAGGAGCTTTCTCCGTCCCGCTCTTGTTCGCGCCACCGTTGAGTTGGTCGGCGCCGTTGATGATGTTGGTGACAAGGAAGTTGTAAAGCCCCCAGGCGCTGCCGCTGTAGGCGCCGTCATGGTTAGCAGGAGCGGCCGGAGCCGCCGGTGCCGCGCTGGCTGCCGGGGCGAGCGCGCCCAGTGCGAGCGCGCCGGTCGTTGCGGTGGCAATTGCGATTTTGGAAAGCTTCATACCTTTCTCATCGCAACAGCTGTCTAGGGCGTTAGCATCCGCTCGATCTCGGCAGCCGGTGCAGCCATCAACGCTCCCCGGTCGGCGCCGACGAGGCAGTAGTCGTTATTCCTGGTCATGGGCCGCAGATACGGGTAGGTCGGCGGCAGATCGGGATTTTCCCGCGTGAAATCCGTTTCTACGCCGCTCGCCCATCGTCCGGAGAAGGCGCGGGAGACAACGGCGGGGGTGTCGGTGCGCAGGAGTTCCCGGTTGCGTTGGCTGGTTCCGGCTTCGTCGGCGAGCAGGAATGCTGTGCCGCAGGCGACGGGCACGTCGATCGCGGCCACGTCTTCGGGTCCACGGATGCCACCGGCGGCGATTACGGGAACGGTGGCGAGGGGCCGCAGATCCGCGAGCAACTCCGGCAATGAGCGCTGGTCAGGGTCGTCGTGTTGGCTCCAGGTGCCGCGGTGGCCACCGGCGCGTGGGCCCTGGATGATCACGCCATCGACTCCCCTGGCTTGGGCTTCGCGCAGTTCGGCCTCGTTGGTCACTGTCGCCCAGGCTTCCGAGCCGACCGCATGCAGTTGTGCGATCTCGGTTTCGGTGAAGCAGCCGAACGTCGAGGACACAACGGCGGGTGCGGCCTCCAGCACGGCGGCGAACTTTTCGGCGTAGTCGGATTCGAGCGCCGGAACTTCCTGTTGGAGGTGGTGGGCGGTGCGGTGGACGTCGTCAGGCAATGGCTCGGGTTGTGGCACGAAGAGGTTCGCGCCGAACGGTGCTTCGCACGCCACTAGCCATGAACGTGCCTGGGATACGCTGCAGGTGCCGAGCGCGATGAAGCCGAACGACACCGCGTTGACGAGTTCGGGTGTGGATGGTCCGCCGGCCATGGGTGCTGCGATCACGCGTGGAAATTCCATGGGTACAGTGTGGCACGTGTTTGGTTTTTTCAGACGTCCCAAGGCTGATTGGCTGGTTGTGGGGTTGGGTAACCCGGGTGCGGAGTATGCACGCACGAAGCACAATGTGGGCTTTTTGGCGCTCGATGAGTTGCCGAAGATCGACGGTGTGGCGCGTTGCAAGCCGCAGACGTATATGAATCTGTCGGGTGAGGCGGTCGCTCCCCTTGTCCGGAAGTTCAACATCCCGCCGGAGCGGATCATTGTGCTTCACGACGAGCTCGATCTCCCAGCCGGCAAAGTCCGCGTGAAACTGGGCGGGAACGAAAACGGCCATAACGGTCTGAAGTCGATTACGGAGCACCTGGGGACGCGCGATTACGTCCGCGTGCGCATCGGTATTGGCCGGCCGCCGAAGGGTACGGCCGTGCCGGATTGGGTGCTCAGTGATATTTCCGGCGACGAGGACATCGCAACCGCGGCGGAGGCGGCTCGCCTGGTCGTCGCCGAGGGGTTAGCGAAGGCGCAGAACGTTATCCACGCGCGCTAATTGCCTGCTCTAGGTCGGTGAGCACGGTGCCCAGCGCGTCGGTGTTGGCGGCCTTTTCTTCCTCGAGGTCGGTGCCGAAGATGTTGATGCCCACCTGGTTGCGGATGTCAAACATGGAGAAGTTCGCGACGATCTGGCGCCAGTGCTCGATCGCACGGATCGCACCGGTGCCGCTGTAGCCGACGAACGCGACCGGCTTGCCTGCCCACTCGGAGGCGAGTGAGTCGAAGGCGTTTTTCATGGTGCCGGGGATGGAGTGGTTGTACTCGGGGGTGACGAAGACGAAGCCGTCGCAGGCGTCGATGGCGTTTGACCAGGCGGTGACGGCGTCGTGCTCGTATTGTTTGTTGGCGGCGCCCGGCACGGTGGCGGCGGTGAGCGCCGGGACGTTGAAGTCTGCGAGGTCGAGGAGGCGGTATTCGACGCCGTCGCGGGCGTTGCCGGTGTCGGTTACCCAGTGGGCGACACCTTCGCCGACGCGGCCTTGTCGGATGGATCCTAGAATTACGCCAATTGTTGTCATGTACGCGACTGTACTCGGTGGGTGGGTCGTCGATAAGCTAGCGCCCCATGAGCACTGTTTCCGAGGCCGCCCGCCGCCGCACGTTCGCTGTTATCGCCCACCCGGATGCGGGTAAGTCCACGTTGACGGAGGCGCTGGCGCTGCACGCGCATGTGATTTCGGAAGCCGGTGCGGTGCACGGTAAGGGCAACCGCAAGTCGACGGTGTCGGACTGGATGGAGATGGAAAAGGAGCGCGGCATTTCCGTCGCGTCGTCCGCCTTGCAGTTCGAGTACGCGCCGGAGGGGCACGAGCGTGAGCCGTATGTGGTCAACCTCGTCGATACTCCGGGCCACGCGGACTTTTCCGAGGACACCTACCGTGTGCTTTCTGCGGTCGACGCTGCGGTGATGCTGATCGACGCGGCGAAGGGCCTCGAGCCGCAAACCCTGAAACTGTTTCGCGTGTGCAAGGCGCGCGGTCTGCCGATTGTCACGGTGATTAACAAGTGGGACCGCGTGGGTCGTGAGCCGCTTGAACTTGTCGACGAAATCGTTACCGAAATCGACCTCCAACCCACCCCTCTGTACTGGCCGGTAGGCGAAGCGGGTGACTTCCGCGGGCTCGCGCACGTCTCCTCCGATGGCGAGATCGACGGGTACGTGCACTTTACCCGCACAGCCGGCGGTTCGACGATTGCGCCAGAGGAGCACTACTCCGCCGACGAGGCCGCCGCGAAGGAAGGCGACGCGTGGGACACCGCGCTCGAAGAAGCGGAGCTTTTACTTGCCGACGGCGCCGTCCACGACCAGCAGCTCTTCGAACAGTGCATCACTTCCCCGATCATTTTCGCCTCCGCGATGCTGAACTTCGGCGTGCACCAGATCCTGGACACCCTGTGCGCAATCGCACCGGCACCCGAGGGCCGCGCCTCCGACCCAAAGGCCGTGGAGGCATCCACGACCGCGATGGATACTGAGCGCGAAGTCGGCGATGATTTCTCCGGCGTGGTGTTCAAGGTCCAGGCCGGCATGGATAAGAACCACCGCGATACGTTGGCGTTTATGCGCGTGGTCTCCGGCGAGTTCGATCGCGGCATGCAGGTCACGCACGCCCAGTCGGGCCGCAGCTTTTCCACGAAGTACGCCCTGACCGTCTTCGGCCGCAACCGCGACACCGTGGAGACAGCCTTCCCGGGGGACATCATCGGCCTGGTCAACGCGGGCGCGCTGGCGCCGGGTGACACGATCTACGCCGGTAAGAAGGTCCAGTTCCCGCCGATGCCGCAGTTCGCCCCGGAGCACTTCCGGACGCTGCGCGCGAAGTCGCTGGGTAAGTACAAGCAGTTCCGCAAGGCGCTCGAGCAGTTGGATGCCGAGGGCGTGGTGCAGATCCTGCGCAACGATACGCGTGGCGACGCCGCCCCGGTCATGGCCGCCGTCGGCCCCATGCAGTTCGAGGTCATGCAGGCTCGCATGGAAAACGAGTACAACGTGGAAACGGTCACCGAGCCGATCCCCTACTCGGTGGCCCGGCGCACCGACGCCGATTCCGCGCCAGAGCTGGGCCGCCAACGCGGGGTGGAAATTTTCACGCGTACAGACGGCGAGATCATCGCGCTGTTCGGTGACAAGTGGAAGCTGGCTTTCGTCGAGAAGGAGCACCCGGAGCTCATCATCGAGCCGCTCATCGCCGACTAGCTACTGCGCCGACTCCTCGCGTTGCTGCAGGATGTCGTCGGCGATGCGGTCGGTCCACCGGCGAGTCTGCAGCCGCCACGCCGCCCCGACGTTGGATCGTGGCGGCGCTTGAATGTGGCGGCGTGAGTCCATGCCGCGTTGGAGTTCTTTGGCGCGCAGGACTTCGGCGTCGATTTTCACGCCTTCGAGCAGCACGATGTTCATCAGCCAGATCAACGCCAGCACCGCCAAAACGGTGCCGAACGCACCGTAGGTGCTGCGCACGCCGACGAGTTTGAGGTACCAGGAAAACCCGACCCACAGCGCGCCAACGACCAGCAGCGCGCTCGCCGAGCCGAGGGTGAGCAGGCGGAACCTGCCGGGTTTAACGTTGGGCGCGAAGTAGTACAGCACGGAGACGAGCGCCACCGAGACCACCGCGATGACAGGGCCGCGCAGGTAGTCCCAGACGGGCAGGAAGATTGCGGTGAGGTAGTGCAGCTCCTCCTCCAGTTGCAGCGGCCGGGCGATCGGCCCGAACACGGCGTTGACGATGGAGTCCGTCAGCAACGCGCCCAAAATGATCACCACCGCACCGACGACCATGACTACTGTGACCAGCCACATGGTTACCCAGGTCACCGCCATAGGGCGGCCTTCGGTGCGGCCGTAGATGAGGTTGGCGTTGCGGGAAAACGACCGCACGTAGGCCGAGGCGGATAGCAGCGAGATGATCACGGACACCGCAAGTGCGATGGTGCTTTCCGCCGGCGTGGCCACGATGGCGGAGATGAGCTGGAACGCTTCTTCCTGCAGTTGCGCCGGTACGTATTGGGCGACGAGGTCGGCGATGATTGAGTCGGCCATGTCGTCGCCACGCGGCATGAGCAGGCTGAAGATGGAGTATGCGACGAGCAGCATCGGCGCGACCGACAGCAGGGTGTAATAGGTCAGGGTGGCGGCACGGTCCACCATGGCGTCGTTGGAAAAGTCTGTGACCACGCGGCGGAAGATGGATTTCCATCCGGCGCGTGTGAGGCGGTTGCCGCGGCGTAGGGGTGTTTCGTAGTCGTGGGGTGTGACGACGAGGTCGCCGGTGCCGTACGACATCACCATGTCGACGCGGTGCGATTCAGACATACTGGTCACCTTATACACTCCCTTGTCATGGGAATCATCGACCGCGCGCGTGAACTTTTCGGGTTGAACCAGCCTCGGCTGGTGGAGTTGCCGGGGCGGGTGGTGCCGGTGGTCGTCGATAAGCTGCAGGTGCACACTGCGAGGTTGTCGCCTGAGACGAACGAGAAGATCATCATCGTCACCACGTCGGCGGAAGCACTTGAGGAGCTTTCGCGTATCGACGACGCCGTGCAACTCACCTCCCCCAACGAACGCTCCGTCACGTTCGTGCCGGTAGACCGCAGGTCCGAGCCTGTGCTGGATCCGAAGTACGGCTGGATCATCCCCGTCACGCGCGAAACCGCTGCAGAATTACAAGGGTTAGCGAAAGGCCCAGGCGCGCACGAACTTTCGACGCTGCACCTGGGCCTGGTGTTGGAGTAATTCGGCGTATCTAGACCAGTCCGATCCAGTTCCAGTAGGTTGCGGACAGCAACAGGATGAGCAGGTAGGCCACGATGGTCAGCGGGATACCAGTGCGCAGGAACTGCTTGGAGGTAAACGCGCCGGTGCCGTAGGCCAGCATGTTTTGCGGTGCGGAGACCGGCAGCAGGAAGCCGAAGCAGATGACGAACTGCTGGATGATCACGAATCCGATGCCGCCGTTGGGTACGTCCAGGGTGGCTGCAAGGGCGATGAATACGGGGATCAGTGCGGAGGCAAGCGAGGTCGCGGAGGCGAAGCCCAGGTGGATCAGGATGTTAAACAGCGACACCAGGGCGATTGCGGCGAGGATCGGCATGGAAGATAGGCCGATAGCGCCGAAGGTTGCCTCAGACAGCCAGGTTGCAGCGCCAGTGTCCAGCAGGAACTTGCCCAGGGAGATGCCGGCGGCGAACACGACGAGGGTTCCCCAGTTGATCTGCTGCTGGGCGTACTTCCAGTCCATGACGCCGATGACCGGCATAAGCATGAAGCCGACGGCGACGATGGTGATGGTTGCGGAGGAAATCGGGTGCAGCACGCCTTCGGTGGCCCAGAAGAACAGCAGCAACATTGCGATGGCGGTGAGGCGCTTCTCAGCGCCGGTCATGGGTCCCATTTCCGCGAGCTGCTTTTCGACGAGCTCACGTCCCCCATCAATCGACTCCACCTCAGGCTTAATGGCGGCACGCATGATGAAGTACAGGGCGATGGACATCAGGATCGACCACGGTGCGGCCCAGATGAACCACTGGCCCCAGGAGACGGTCTGGCCCATTTGGTCTTCGATGAAGCCGACAGCCACGAGGTTTTGCGCCGCAGCGGTCTTGATGCCGACGTTCCAGATGGACACCGCCTGGGTTGCCGTAATCACGAGCAGCGCGGCGAGTTTGGATTCCTTGGCTAGGCCGAAGGCGGCCACCATGCCCATGAGAATCGGCACGACGGCGCCGGCGCGTGCGGTTGCGGACGGGACAAAGAACGCCAGGATGATCGAGATAACAATCGCTCCGATGACAATGTTGGAAACTTTCTCGCCGGCGAACTTCAGCACATACAGCGCCAGGCGACGGTGCAGGCCGGTTGCCTGCATGGCGGTTGCCAGCGCAAGTGCCGCAGCAACAAGCGCCACCGCCGATGAAGAGAAGCCGCTCATGGCGATACTCAGGCCCTTGGAGGCACCGATCGCTTCGCCTGTTTCGGGATCCACGGCGAACGTGAGCATGATTGCGATCAGCCCGACGATCATGACCGCACTGACCGGGTAGGACACTGCTTCCGAGACCCACATGATCACGGCAAACGCAAGCATGCCGAGTGCGATCTTCGCTGGCATGGCAAGCCCTGCGATGGGGGTCAGGATCACAGCGGCCAGTGCGATAAATGAGAGGAAAAACGCGATCGTTTTTCCTGTGTTGAGTTTGTTTGAGGTTTGTTGTTCGGGGCTGTCTGCGGGGGCGACTGCCGTTGTCACGGTCTTCCTCCTTGAAGTGGTTGTTCCTGCATAAACATTAGTCTCACCAAATGGGCCTTCAAAATGTGACGCGTGTACTGTTTGCCCTGCATACGGGCGCGTAGCATGGCCATCATGGGCTTGAGTTCACTGTTGACGTACAACATCCATCATGGTGCACAAGATTTCCGCAATGCGCTCGGCAACGGCGCCGCTGACCCCTGGTTGCCTGCGTCGTGGCAAGCGTCGCTAAACGATCTGAGCCATTCTGTCGTGGCGTTATGGGATTCGGTCATCAACGCAATCTCCATCATCGTTTAAACGGCACACCCGGTTCGCAGGACCGAGCTTTCTGGTACAAACGTAGATAATGTTCACAACACTTTGTTGCTAAAAGGAGTTTTTCCCATGAAGGCCCTCTACAGAGCCGCAATCTTCTACCTCGCCCTCGGCCTGATCTCGGGCGTGTTCTACCGCGAGTTCACCCGCGCCAACAACTTCCCAGAAGGCCAGTTCACCCAGCTCAGCGTTACCCACACCCACCTTTTGGCCCTGGGCTTCATGATGTTCCTCATCTTCCTCGCCCTAGAAAAGGTCTTCACCTTCTCGCGCAATAAGAAGCTTTTCAATATCTTCTTCTGGCTCTACAACGCGGGTTTGCTCACCACCGTGTCCATGCTGATCCTGCACGGCTCGATGACAGTGCTGGGCAAGGAGTCGGGCGCGGCGATCTCTGGCATCGCAGGTTTGGGCCACATCATGCTCACCATCGCGTTGGTCATCTTCGTGGTGCTGCTGGGTCGCGCCATCGATAGCCCTACCCGAACCTCCGAGGCAGCGTCGGCAAACTAACGCGCTACCCTCGCGGCATGAACACTCTCACGCCGATTCAGCAACGCCTTACTGACCGCTTCTTCCGCTACGTCCGCACGGAAAGCCAATCCGACGCTCTCGCCACTACAGTCCCGTCCACCGAAAGCCAATGGACGTTTGCGCGTTTGCTTGTCGACGAGCTCTCCACCGCCGGGGCCACCGACGTCCACTTGTCCGACACGTGCGTGGTCACCGCGAAGATCTCCGGCACCGGCGACGGCCCCGCGATCGGCTTCTGCTCCCACCTGGACACGGTGGATGTAAACCTCTCCCCCACGGTCAATCCGCAGCTAACCCTTTACGAAGGCGGGGATATTTGCCTCAACGCCGAGCGCGACCTCTGGCTGCGCGCCGCCGACCACCCGGAACTTGCAGCGTACGAGGGCCAGCCGATCGTCCACACGGACGGCACGAGCGTGCTTGGCGCCGACGACAAGGCCGGCGTGACCGCGATCATGGAGGCGGTCACCGAGCTCGGCGGTCAGACCCCACACGGCGACATTTACATCGCGTTCGTGCCGGACGAGGAGATCGGCCTGCGCGGTGTACGCACGATCGATTTTGACCGCTTCCCCGTCGATTACGCCTACACCGTCGACGGCGGCGAGCTCGGCGAGGTTGTAGAGACCACGTTCAACGCCGCCACCGCCACCATCACCATCGCCGGCGTCAGCGCCCACCCGATGAACGCGAAGGGCAACCTGGTCAACCCGATCACACTGGCAATGGAGTTTGCCAACCAGCTCGACGCGCAGGAAACGCCCGAGCACACCGAGGGACGTGAGGGCTTTATCTGGCTCAACGGTATCGACGGCAACCAGTCCACCTGCACCATGCAGTTGAGCATCCGCGATCATGACCGCGAAGGCTACGAGGAAAAGAAGCAGCGTCTACGCGCGCTTGCCAGCGACCTTGCCGCAGCACACCCCCGCGCCACCATCACCTGCGACATCGTAGATGTCTACGCGAACATCTCCGACGCGAAGACCCCCGAAAATTCCGTCGGCTCCGAGCGACTGCACGCTACGATGCGCCGCCTCGGCATCGAGATCAAAGAGATCGATATGCGTGGCGGCACCGATGGGTCATGGCTGTCCAACCAGGGTGTGTACACCCCGAATTACTTCACCGGCGCGCACAACTTCCACTCGATCTACGAGTTTCTGCCGGTGCCTTCCCTCGAGCGCTGCTATGAACTCACCCTCGCCCTGATGCGCGGCGAGTAACCGATTCACTAAGCACGCTTGATGCTGGTGCTCGTCTTGTGCATGAGCTCAGTGTCAAGTTCCTCGCGCGTGTGGCGTTTTCGGCCACAATTACTGCTGCGTTGCTCGGTTCCCTACGAGATGCACAATATATTGTGCATCCCGGCTCTGGTGTTGGGGCCGGTTGTGGTTTAGGCTCGTCGATACGCGGAAGCAAAATGGGGGCTTCCGCCCGACACCCAGGGGGGATAATTATGGCTTTTCGTGCCTACGAGCTTTACTACCTCGATTCTTACGACGAGGAAGTCGATGACCTTGTCACCATGTACGACTACGACGAGGACGACTACAGTTTCGACGACGACATCCGCTGGCACATTGACGACGACTACATCATCGAAAACGGCCTCCGCGTCGCAATACTCATCCACGACCCGGACACCCACGAAATCGACTGCGCGTTGCTCCAACCGGACAACCCACGCGCGCCCGATTGGTATGGCGTGGAGGAGATGGCCAACGTCATGGCCGAAGTCCAGCGCATCATGGTCGCTCACGACGACTACACGGTCAGTATCGTGCCACCGCAGGATCCCGCGTTCGCGCTCACGGCGCCTCGCGTCTTCCCTGCGGAAGACCTCACGGCTGCGACGGTGATGATGCTCGGCGACTCGCAAGACAACGCGTGGTACAGCGCCTTTTGCATCGAGTTCACACCGAACCTGAAGTCCGACGAGTCGTTCCCAGTCGCCGTTTTTGTGTACGACCCGCGCGATAACTGCCTTGTCAGCAAGAGCTTCACCGGCATCAACCCGTTCGCGCCGGAGGCGTTCAACCGGAGGCAACGCAGGATCGTCGAGCGCAAACTCGACGAGATCTTTGCGGCAATCGACTCCTCAAAAACCGCAACCCAACCCGTGAGCCCGTTTGCCAACCTCGGCCCGCAATTCCGTGCATCGAGGCTGCCCTCCGTCGAGGCGGTCGGCCCCGACCACGCGCTCCTCCAAACACTTGAGAGGCTTCTGGCCTGGTGGCAGGAGCAGGCAGCCTAGGCGTTAGATCATGCGCTAAATCATGCCCTGGCTCATCGCCCAGCCAGCTAGCGCAGCACCAAGGCCGCCGATAGCGAGCAGCACGCCGATGATGATCGCCACTGGCGAGACCGCACCGTCGCCGTTGGCCGGCGGCTGCTGCGTCTTCGGTTTCTGCGCCGCCGGCGCGTTGCTCGTCCCTTCGGTCTTGTCCTTCGGCTGCAGCTTCCTGCGGGCCATGTCCTTGACGTACTCCGGGGCGTCGGAGGCAAGCACCTCGGCAAGCACCTTCGCCATCTCTTCGCGGGTGTAGTTCAGCGCGGAGACGTTGTAGGACTGGCTAAACACTTCCGTTCCGCGCGAGTTTGTAACCACTACGCTCAGCGGAACGACCGGCTTGTCCAAAAACGCCGCGCGGTCGAGCTTGATGTCTACCTGCTTCTCGTCGCCGACTTTGCCGGCAGGCTTCAGGTCGTAGCTTTGTTGGAACACTCCCGAGCCGTAGTTGACGCTGACCTTAAACCGCTCGTCCACGTCTCCCAGGTTGGAGATGGTGCCGCGCAGGACGTTGTCGTCGCCAAGCTGTGCGACGACGCCATTGTCACCGTTCGCGGTTTCGTTGAGACGAAAGCCTGCCTTGTACTTGTTATTGCTTGCCGCGTTGATGACCAGTTCCTTGACGTCACCTTCCGTCAGCACCGGCAGGCCTTCCTCGCCGTGCGAGTGGTCGTGATCGTGGTCGTCTTTGTCGTTTTCCTTGTCTGTCTCGTCGTTCACTCCGATGTGGCCTTGGCCAACGTTCGCGCCTGGAAGGTTCAGGTTCGCCCAGTCCGCCGGGATCTGAAATTCCCTGCCGGTCTCGTCGTGGCCGTGCGTTTCCTTTTCGGCAAAGTTGAACTGGTTGAACTGGTGCGCGTAACTCATCACCGAGTTGTACTCTTCGAGGTCATCGCGCGCCGGTGCCGTGTTTGACTCCACGTGCGCGCCGTAGTGCAGCAGGTTCAGGGTGTGGCCGAACTCGTGCAGGATCGTGTTGCGCAGCTGCTCCTGCGTGGTCATCTCAGGATGGTTCGCCACGAAGAATACGGAGTCGTTGACCAAAGCGAGGCCTGTCGAGGAGTCGCCGCGAGAAATCGTGTCGCCGATGACGCCAACGCGGAAGACCGCCTTGCGTTCTCCCAGCAACCGTTCGCGTGCCGAGATGAATTGGTTTTGCGCATACAGCGCGTAAGCCCATTCGTCTTTGGCCAACTTCGGATCGGCCAACCCTGGCATGAATTCTTTGGCGTAGTCCTCGGTCTTGCCGCCCTCGCGGTCTGCCTCCTTCATGCTGGACATCGAGGAACTGACGTACTCCGGCCCCGCAACGATGTGGAGATTGATGCCTTGTTTGGCGAAGCGCTCCTCCAACTGCTTGAGGATCTCCGGCGACGGCGCATAGTCCTTCGTGTTTGCACGCGCACAGTCGGCGAACTGGGTAAAGCCCTCCACGGATGCCGCGAAGGATTCCTTCCGGTCGCAATTGAGCTGTTCCCACTCGGATCGCATCCAGTGCAGCTGCAGGAACAGGTCGGGTTTGTTCTCGTCGGCGCCCCACTGGTGGATTGGCAACGATTTGCCTGAGGAGAGTTTCATGCCGACGCGTTCCCACGAGTTGCGCAGCCCGTCGCCGTCGGAGTCGAACGCGGCAGGCTGCGGGATGAAACGGGCCTGGGTTTCAGCCTTAAACCCCTCACCCGCCGAGAGGCTCTTGCTCCAGCGTCCAGCTTGGAAGCGCGCGTCGTTGTCGTTGCGGCTCTCCTTGGCTTTCTCAGCGGTCGGTCCTACGCCGAACCGGTCGGCGTTCGCAAACTTCACGCGTGCGGTGTGGCCGGGCTTTTCCGGGGAGACGCGGATTTCGCCGTCGAAGTATTGCTGCGCGCGGAGTTGGCCGTGGTTGCCCATGATGTCGCTTACGGCTTCGACGCGGACATTGACCGGGGCGCCCGAGACGTTGGTGGCGGTGACGGTGTACTGGATGATGTTGTCGAAAATGTTGATGGTGCGTTTGACCTCAACACCGTTAAACGTCTGGGTGTAGACAACCGTGTCGGTTCCGTCGTCTCTGCTGAGGGTTTCGGGCGTCGCGTTCCAGTCGACGGGCATTTTCGCCTCGTTGACGTACACGTCGGTGCTCAGCCCGTACTTGAGCACCTCGGCGGCGGCTTCGGGGTGGTCGAAGTCGAAGAGGCCCTGTCCGTCGGGGCGCACGGTCGCGTTGATGTACGGCGACCATGTGCTCTTCTGCTGCCCCTCAACGACAACCTGCCTGCCTTGCTGCGTGACCTTGGCCTGCGCGGGCACAACGCAGACGGGGGCGAGGGCGGCGCACAGGCCGACTGCCATTACTTTTGTGGAAAATCGCATGTTGTTGCCTACCTACCCAGTACCTGCATGATCTTGTCTTGGTTCAAAAATGCGGCGAATCCTACGCCGGCAAGCAGCGCCAGCGCGCCCACGAGGACCGCGATCCAGCCAACGCTTGTCGACGACCCCTTATCCTCAACCACCACTTCCTCCGGCGCCCTCGCCGTCAGGGGGACGTTGACCAGTTCGGAGGATCCGTCCGGGTAGGTCACCCGCACCTTGACGGAGGTGGTTTTGCCGTTGGGCACACTGCCATTGGAACGGGCGGTGATGCGGCCGGTTTTTTCGTCGATAGTTGCTGTCCAGCCCTGCTCGTTGAAGCCGTCGATGCTAAACCGCGTGCCCTCTGGCAGTTTCGACGAAGGTTCCGGACGAGCCTCGCCGCCGATGGGTACGTTCGCTCCAACGTATCCGGCGTCAAACGTCGCCGCATCCGAAGGCACCGTGACCGTGGCGGTGATTTCGCGTGCGCTGCCGTCTGGGTAGCGCACCTGGATCAGCGGCTTGTAGGTTTCGTCGATCTCGGCGTTCTTCGGCGCCGTGATGCGCAGCGCGCCAGTGGATCTGTTCACGCCGACGTCAAGGCCAGCGTTGTCGATCACGTCGAAGACCGCGCCCTTGCCCGCATCGCCAACAGCGGCGACTGCAACTGTGTTGCCCACCCGCACCGTGGTAGACGGGTAGGAGATGGAGTTTTTCACGGCGTGTGCAGAAGCTGTGGCCAAGCGAGCGCGCGCTTCAAGTTCTTTGGTGGAACCATCCTGGAAGTAGGCGATGACCTTGACCGTGAGCGGACGCGCGTTCACCTTCGGCGCGTTGACTCGCACGTCGCCGGTGTTCGCGTCCACCGTCGCGGACCAGCCGCCCAGGCTCGACCCGGATTTCATCTTGAAGGTCGTCCCCTCGGGCAACGCAGCGTCGCCGGTGCGCAGCACGGTTGCGCTCAGTCCCGGGACCACCATGATCTCGTCTTCGTAGCCGAGGTTTGCCAGGTCTGCCAGCATGGGCTCGCCGACCTCGAAGACGGCGTTGACCGTCTTGGAACTGCCGTCCGGGAAAGTGATCGTGACCGGGACCGTGTGGGTGCCACGTTTTGCGTTGGCCTCCGGCTTGAACGTGATGCTGCCCTTGGCGTCGATGGTCACGCCCTTGGCGTTCGTCTTAAACGTTGTTCCTGCGGGCAGCACGCGGTCGTCGTATGTGAAGCCGCGCTCCACCACCTGCGCACGCGGCGAGCTCGAGGAGCGCTCCACACCAGCAGGCACCGGGGTTTTTGCCCATTCGACCGTGTAGCGATCGGCCATGGGCTTTTCTTCAGCCACGACAACCTCGACGACCTCGCGTTGGCCCGTCGGTGTGTTGACCTCTACGCGGTAAGTTCCGGGCGCGGCATCGCGCGGTGGCGTGGCGACGACCGTGCCGTCCTGTTCCACACGAATCCAGGAATCCTTCGGCGAAACCTGTTCCGTCTTGTGGCCGGAGATGACCTTTTCCACGCCGTTGGTGGTGAACCCAGACGGCACCGGGTCGCTGCTCCCCTTACGCGTCGGCGTGCCGATGCCGACCTCGCCGGCGTGCACCACCACGGGTGCCCACACGAACGGATCCGGCTGCGGCTCGGGCTGCGGGGCCGGATTTGACGTCGTCGGCTCCTTTTTCACGGTAATGCCCAGGTTGGACTGCTCGCTTGGCTTGACCGTGACCTTGCCGTCGTTTTCACGTGTGACGGTGTGCTTGTTCGGTGCCTTTGCGGTCACGGTGTAATCGCCTGGGTAGAGGCCATCGACGACGTACTTGCCGTCAACCTTTTCCACCTTGCGGGTTTCGTCCTTCGGACCACCCGTGATCGTGATCGACTCTGGCTCCGCATCACCCGTGACCGAGATGTTGACGGACCCCTTGACCAGCGCCACCGTGAGCTCCAGGTCGCGTGGCTTGTTCGGCTCGACACTGAAACGCTTGGTTGTTCCTCCGTGGTTGTCGCTGGATTCAACCTGCACGGTGTATTCGCCGGCGTGCAGTTTGCCCGCGTTAAACCTGCCGTGTGCGTCGGTCGTATCCTTGGCGTTTTCCTTACCGTTCTGGGTGATGCGAATGGGGGCGTTGGCGACGGGTGCGGAGAGGTCGTCGAGAAGCGTGCCGCTCACCGCGTTGAGCGTCTTCACCAGGATTTCGCCGCTGCTGTGTTTGCCGGGCTGCAGCGTGATTTCGCGGCTGCCTTCGCTGTGGGTCTCGCTTTCGGCTGCTTTGGCCGTATAGGTTCCGGGCAGGATGTCCTCGACCGTAGCCATGCCTTCCGCGTTGGTATTCACCGTGCGTCCGGCGACATCAAGTTTGGCGTTGGCGACGGGGTGGCCGGTGTCGTCGACAACCTGCAAGACGAGGTCCACCTTGTCCAGCGCGAGCGCAAAGTCGTGCGTTTCGGTGCTGTCCTTTTTCACCTTCGCAGCCTGCGACGGCGCCGAATACCCCTGCGGGCCATCAATCTCGACGGTGTAGGTGCCCGTTGGTAGACCAGCAATCGAATACGTCCCATTGACCACGGGCGCAGTCTTCTTCACGCCAGCGGTGTTCTGGTCTGCACCACGTACCTGGATCTCGGCGGGTTGTCCGCTTGACAGGCCGGTGACGCTACCTGCGATATTGCCCAGGTTGCGCACAACGTTGAGTGTCTTTTCCGACGTCTCATTCGGGTTGATGGTGACTGCGCCGCCGCCCTCGATCGTGTACCCCTCCGGGGCGCGCCCACCAAGGGTGTACTCGCCCGGGTACAGGTCATTCAAGACGTAGTCGCCGCCGGCTTCCTCAATCGGCAGGTACTCGTTGTTCGGGCCGCCGTTGAGGAACACCTCCGTCGGAGCCAACGTCCCCGAGGTGCCAACCTTGATGGACCCGCGGTGCAGCGCGACCTTGAGCATCACCGACTCGGTGTCTCCGCCGGGTTCGACTGTGAAGTTTGCACTCGCCGCGCCGTACGTGTTGGTGCGGACCACCTCTGCGGTGTAGTTGCCTGCAGCCAGCGCGCCGGCGTCGAAGTTGCCTTCCGGGGTGGTCGGGAAAGTGCCGATGACACGGGAGCCTTGCTTGACGACGACCTGCGCACCCGCCACAGCCTGACCAAGATCGTCGACAACAATGCCACCGGTTTGGTTCAGTGAACCAACCTTCACCGTCACCGGATCATTATCGCCCGGATACAGCGCAAACCCCTGGGATGCGCCGCTGTACTTGCCCCTGGCAGCAGACACTGCGGCGGTGTAGGCACCCGGCGCGAGATCCGCAAACGTTGCAAGGCCTTCCGCATTGGTGGTTTCGGTCCGTCCGTCAACGGTGACTGATGCATTGGCAACTGGCCTGTTGGCGTCGTCGACCACCTTGATCTCGCCCGTGACGTTGTCCGCAATCACCGCGAACCCAACAGTCCTGTTTTCGTACTTTTCCACCTTGGCGTTCTGCGGGCCCGTGACGGAGTATCCGCGTGGCACGGAGTTGTTGATCACTTCGACGCGGTAGTCCCCGGTGGGCAGGTCCGGGAAGCTGTAGTGGCCGCCCGAGACGGTCTGTTCCAAAATCTCGGGACCCGTGACGCGGATCTTGACCTGTTTGTCGGCCGGCACGCCGGAGATCACACCAGAGATGCTGCCTTTATCGCGCGTGGCGGTGAAGTTTGCGTTCGCGGTTGTCGCGCGTTTGACGTCCACGTCTGCCGTTTGGGTCACCGAATAGCCCTTCGGCAGCGACTCTGGGACGACCTCAAGCACGTGCTTGCCCACCGCCAGGTTCGGGATGGTGAACTCCGCGTTCTCATCGGTGTCTACGACAGTGTTCGTACCGACGACACGCACCTTCACCTTGGTGCGTTCCGGCAGCCCGTTGACCTTTCCGCTGACTTTGCCGTACTGCTGCTTGCGCTGCACAACGATCGGGTCCGCGATGCGGTTGACGCGCTGATCCTCTACTTCGACACCTTCAACCTCTACCCGCTGGCTGTCCTCAGTTTCGCCCACGACCAGCGTGTACTTATCCTCTGGATCCTTGGGCACCGGAACCTTGGGCACGGTGAAGTTACCGCTTTGATCAGTCTGGGCCGACTTACCGCCGACGGTCACACGTGCACCGGAGATGCCGACTCCCTTGTCGTCGATCACCCGGCCGGTGACGGTGATCGGGTACAGATCAAAATCCGGGGCGGTGGCCTCGTCCTTCCACGGCTTGGTCGCCGGACGCACAAAACCCTGCGGTGGTTGCACCTCAATCTGGTACGTCGCCCCCGGGTTGTTCGACGACAACCAGTAGGAGCCGTCATCTGCGACCGCTTCTTCGCCTTGGAGGTCCTCCCCTTTCAGCGACTTGCTGTTCACCAACACCTTCGGGCGGCCGACCGGCTCCTCGTCCGGATTATGCACACGCACCTTGCCCGTTGCAGACAGGTTGACAAACGGCATGGTGAAGCGCGAGCCACCACCGGCCATCGGGGTCGGATACGCACCGCCTTTCCCCCTGGCCCAAAGGATGAGCTGGTGATTCATATCAACCTGGACATCAGGCAGGTTGTAGCGCAGACGGATCGCGTAGTTGCCCGAGGGGGTCACTGAAACGCTGCGGTGGACGGTGACGTCATAGGTCTTTATCACTTGCGCGCGACCATTTTGAAACACCCGGTGTTCGAGTGTGAACTGCGAAGTCTCCGGAATCTTGTCAAACACCGGATCGCCCAGCGGTGCCGGCTCGATCTTTTTGAACACGGCTGGAGGTGTGGTCTCAGCAGGCACAAACTCGAGCACCACCGTGTTTACCCGCATGGGCTTGCTAAAGAAGATCGCCCCGCGCCAATCTCGCTCAATACGAACCTCACCATGGATGATGCCGTCCTGCGGCTGTGGCGCGAACTGCGCGTGCGCGACCGGCGTGAAGGTACCCAGCGGGACTTCGGCGACCGTGCCGGCAAGCGCGAGCACCGTCGCAACTGCGGTGATGCGCATGCCCCGTGGGCGGTGTACGCGACGGGGGTCATCGGAATAGCGAGACATGGGCGTCATTCAACTTTCTCGAAGCAACGGCACGGGAAACGAACGGTAAAACACAGGAATGATACCACTTAGTTATATGCCTTATCTAGACCTTTCATGGAACTGCCAGCTATTCCAAGCCCTTACTTAACGACGAAACGCCCCGGCCGAATGTGGCCGGGGCGGTGGAGTCGTCGCTAAGCAAACGCGCTACTGAATCTCAGACGGCTCCTTGCGTGCCGGGTACACGGTCGGGCGCACACCCGCAATGTCCTCAACAACGCGAACCACCTGGTGGGAGTAGCCGTACTCGT
>NZ_KV787051.1:0-1078 GCF_001806995.1 Corynebacterium sp. HMSC11D10 | reverse complement strand
CCGAAACGGCCTAAAACAACTTGACAAAACACACATCGCGCTGTCATCGTGCGGCGCCTGATGGGGCTGAAAGATGTGATCTCCATGGGCTTGGCTGGCCCGACCCACGACAAGCGCTCCTGGACCTTCGACTTGGATCCGGGCGGCGTCGACCCCGTGCTACAGATCCCCCGCCTGCAGGATGCGTACTTCGCACGCTTCCCCGACTACCCGCGCGGCATCACCGTGCCGGCAATCGTGGAAGAAGCAAGCGGCAAAGTGGTGACGAACGATTACAACTCCATGGTCCGCGACTTCCAAACCGAGTGGACCGAATACCACCGCCCCGGCGCCCCGAACCTTCTACCACCGAAAGAGCAGCGTGAAGAGGCGGAGGCCATCAACGACTTCCTCTTCCGCAAGTTCAACAACGGCGTGTACCGCGCCGGATTCTCTGCCTCCCAAAACGCTTACGAAGAAGCCTACGACGACGTGTTTGAAGTCCTCGACTGGCTCGAAGACCGCCTAGCCAACCACCGCTTCATCATGGGTGAACACATCACGGAGACCGACGTCCGCGCCTACACCACCCTCATCCGCTTTGATGCCGTCTACCACGGCCACTTCAAGACAAACCGCAACAAGATCACCGAACTCCCAAACGTCTACGGCTACCTCCGCGAGCTGTTTCAAACCCCCGGCTTCGGCGACACCACCGACTTCACGGAGATCAAACAGCACTACTACATCGTCCACCGCGAAGTGAACCCCACCCGGATCGTCCCCTCCGGGCCCGACCTTTCCGGCCTCACCCAACCCCACGGCCGCGACCATCTCCCGGGCTCCCCCTTCGCCGCAGGCACCACCCTCCCCGGCCCACTGCCCGAATCCGAGAAGCTGAAGAACCCCACGGATTTCCAACGGGAGCTCTTCGGGCTGGGCTAAGTCCTCTGTGTCGAGGGTTAGGGTCAAGCAGCAGAAAGAAGGCCGCCGCCAGTGTTTCCATTGGCGGCGGCCTTGTAATCACGTTGGTAGCGGGGGCTGGATTCGAACCAACGACCTCTGTGAAGTGTCCCAGGTTTTGTTCCGTTTGAGTAGA
>NZ_KV787050.1:0-1327 GCF_001806995.1 Corynebacterium sp. HMSC11D10 | reverse complement strand
TGGCCTGTGTCAAATTTTGTGGACGGGTAAACCCGTTGTGTTTGGTTGTGGGGGTTAGGCTGCGGCGGCGTGTGTGTCGGCGCAGCGGGTTTTGAATTGGCGCATTGCTTCGGCGGGGATCAGCCCGGTGGTGGAGTGGATGCGGCGGCGGTTGTAGTACGTCTCGATCCAGTGTCCGACTTCGTAGCGGGCGTCGAACTTCGACGCGAACTGCTTCTTTTCGTACAGCAGATGCAGCTTCAACGTGGAAAGCATCGACTCCGCAACCGCGTTGTCCCAGCACACACCGACCGCGCCGGTGCTTAAACGCACATCGAGTTTCTTGGCTGTTTGCGCGAACTGCTTCGAGGTGTACTGCGAGCCGCGGTCGGAGTGAAACACCGCGTTGCCCGCGACGAAACCGGCCGCGTGCGCCATGGTCAGCGCGTCGACGACAAGTTGCGCACTCATCCGGTCTGCGATCTGCCACCCGACAACCATCCGTGTGCTCAGATCGATCACGACGGCCAGATACATCCACCCCTGCGCGGTGCGCAGGTAGGTGATGTCGCCGCACAGATAGGTTGTCGGCATCGCGGGGTAGAAACGGCGCCGAAGCAGATCAGCTCGTGCGCTCGCCTGCGGGTCTTGGATCGTGGTGCGTTTAAACGCGCGACGGTACTTGGTGTGCAGCGTGTTGTCAGCCATGATCTTTCGCACCGCATACAGCGTGGTTGCAACGTTTTGGGCCTGAAGCTGCCGGTAGATAGTGCGCGCCCCGGCAAAACCGTTGTGCTCGTTGAAGATCTCGATAACCAGATCGGTAATCGCCGCGCGTTTCGCCCGCGGTGTGCCACCGGCCGGCGGAGTATCTCTACGCTTGCGCCAGGCGTAATAGCCGGAGCTGGATACTTCCAACACACGGCACATCATTGACACTGGGTAGCGAGGGCAGGGGTTGCCTTCTTCGTGGAAGTGGGCAATTACCGCGAAGAGGTCCTCGTGGTGTGCTCCGTGGCGAAGAAGGCGGCCGCTTTTTTTAAAAACTCGTTTTCACGCTCGAGCTCTTTGATCCGCTTTGCCATCTCTGCCGGGTCCTGCGACGCGGCATCAGCAGCGCGCATGTGGCTGCCGGAACCAGTGCCCAAGGTGCCTTCGGCTTTGGCCACCCAGCGTCCCAACGACGAGGACGACACCCCGTACTCCTGGGCCACGGCACCACGAGTCTTGCCGAACATCAACACCTCATCAATGCACTGCTGACGAAACTGATCCGAATACTTACGTGGCATGATTTAATCCTTCCAGATCGGTGGGTTTCACCGTCCACCGGAATCATGACACCCCA
>NZ_KV787049.1:0-1659 GCF_001806995.1 Corynebacterium sp. HMSC11D10 | reverse complement strand
TGTCATGTCTCGTGACTTATTGGACAAGGAGTCCAGTCACTTATTGGACACGATGTCCACACACTTTTTGGACAGCGTGCGGGTGGAATGGGCGGATGGCTATTTCATCGCACAAGCGCAGAAAGATCGCGGATTTTGATCCGGTCCGCGACGGCAAGACCATCACGCAGTTTTGTAAAGAAGAACAGATCTCACGCCAGACGTTTCACAACGTGAAAAACCCGCATCACCGAACGTGGACGGTCCGGCATTCTGCCGGATAGCACTGCTCCGAAAAACCCTGCCCGCAAATACACAGACGCTGACTACCAGGCTGTCATTAACGCACGGTTCGATCTGCAAGAGCAGGGATTGGACTGCGGCCCGTTGTCGATCTACTACCGCTTGTACGACGCAGTTGGCCCAGAGTGCACTCCATCGCGCACAACAATTGCGACCTGGCTGCACAACGCTGGTTTGGTCGATGTCAACGCGCGTAAGCGTCCACGCAGTTCTTATAAGCGTTTCGCCCGCGATTTTGTCTGCGAGTTGTGGCAGATCGACGCTTTGGTCTACCGCCTGTTCGATGTTGACCACACCCAGGCCACGATCTATCAGGTCATCGATGACGCCAGCAGATTCGACGTAGGAACGAAAGCGTTTATGCGTCCTGAAAACGGCGAAGACGCTCGCACCACGTTGGCGGCAGCCTTTGATAACTACCGCAAACCACAAGAACTCTTATCGGACAACAGTGAAGCATTTGCCACCTACCACCGTGGGCGTTTGTCAGCAACGGAAATATGGCTGGCTGAACAAGGCCTCGTCGCGATCGCTGGGTTTGCTCCCACAACGCAAGGCAAAGACGAACGCTCCCATCGCACCTTGGTGCAGTTTCTTGATGCGCGCACACCAACAACGTTTAACGAGTTGCAAGCAGCGATCGTGGCCTACCGTGAGGTGTACAACACTCACCGGAGGCATCAAAGCCTGCTTGTCGGCAAAATGCACATCACACCGCAACAGGCTTGGGAGACGTTCCCGCAGGCTGAATCACCAACAGATCCGCTGGATCCTGAAGTGATATGGCAACGCGTTGTTGACTACAACCTTGCCAACAACCCGCATGCACAGCCGAAGCCTGCGGATGTAAAAGATCCTGGGGAAGCCGCCACTTCGCCCAGGTTCAAAACCGTTCCTGTAATCACCACACCAGGTGCATCACACACGGATATAACCAGCATAGACGAGTTGGAGAAACTCGAATACGAATACATCGATGTGCCACTGGAGCTTCGCATCAACCGTCACGGTGTCGTTGCCGTTTGCGGCTACTCGCTCTATGTCGGTCTTCGCTTTGCAGACAGAGATATCTTTAGTCACGTCACCGTCGATAATGTCGCCGAGTTCTACACCGCTCACGACGGAGAATTCCTGTTTAGTTTTCCGTTGCCGATCAAGCTCAAACACCGCCCCACCGGTGGACAGATCAACATCAACCACGTCGAAGGTATGACGCACCGTCGTCCACCGAAGCTACGTCATGACCTATCCAAACCCAGACCAAAGCGGGCCAAACCCACCCGGAAAAACTACGGCTAGGACGTGTCCAGAAAGTGACCGGACTCCTTGTCCAATAAGTGACTGGACTCCTTGTCCAAAAACTCTATGGACATAACA
>NZ_KV787048.1:0-29506 GCF_001806995.1 Corynebacterium sp. HMSC11D10 | reverse complement strand
ACGACAAGGTAGAAGCACCAGCACAGGTCGAAGCAGAAGCCGAAGCAGAAGCCGAAGCAGAAGCCCCGGCTCAGGCCGACAAGGCTAACGACAAGGCCGAGGAGAAGGTACAAGACCAGGCAGACGCCGAGGAGCAGGACGCACCGGCCAAGGTCGACAACGCCAAGAAGCAGGCAGACAACAACAAGCCTGCAGGAGCAGACGTCAACATCGCCGCCATCATCGCCCCGATCGTCGCACTGCTGGCCATCGTCGGAATCGGCATCGGCTTCGCCAACATGATGCTCTAACCAAACACCCAAACCAACACAGAGAGTGCGCCCCCAGTGGGAGCACACTCTCTTTTCGTTGCTGCCCCTGATCGTCTAGCACCCCCGCACATACAGCTAGACGGTCTCGAAACCGCCTTCACAAACCCCCAGGTGATAACGAACACCATGGTCAATACGGAGCTCATCGTCTGGTTCCACAACCACCGAGCTAGACGACCAGCGGAAAACAGCAGGCCAGGACCGTAGAGCAACACCCGAACAAGCACCGAACTTCGCGACCAAGACAACCCGCTGAGTGCAAAAGTGCAGTGGCCCTGAGGGCAAAAGAAAACGCCCGGTACCTTCCCGAAAGGGGAGGTACCGGGCGCGGGCTTTAGCGCTTAAGAGTTAGCGCGCTTGCCGTGATTCGCCTTCTTCTTGCGGCGATCCTTGCGCTTACGACCACGCTTGCTCATGAGGGTCTCCTTTATATATCTGTACCGGTTACAGACTTATCACTGTATCGCCTGCGATACCGGAGAGGAAAATTAGGCGGACATGCGAGCGCGGTTGCGGGCGAGTGCCTTGTTGCGACGCTTCAGTGCGCGACGCTCTTCCTCAGACAGGCCGCCCCACACGCCGGCGTCCTGGCCGGTCTCGAGTGCCCACTTCATGCACTGGGTGGTTACTGGGCAGCGATGGCAAACAAGCTTCGCCTGTGCGATCTGAGCGAGGGCGGGGCCGGAGTTACCAACCGGGAAGAACAGTTCCGGGTCTTCGTCGCGGCAAATTGCTTCGTGGCGCCAATCCATGATGATGCTCCTTAAAAAATAAATCGGTACTGCGTGGTCGGTTTTCGTGCACCACTAAAACACCCAACGATGTAGGTGCGTTGCAAACAAAGTTTGGTTCCTGGCTCCGGGCGGTGCCTCTCGGTGGATTCGAGATCCCGTCTTCCGGTTTACCGGGCGTTAACCCCGTGGTGTCTGAGGGTTAAGGGCTGAGTTACCAGCCCGTTGTTTTTGCTACTTGTGAATAATGACATGTTCATGCAAAGCCCGCTAGGGTTCGAGGCCAAAATGTGCGCGGAATCACAGAATGTATCTACGTCATCGCGGTCACATTTGCGCTTCTGGGCCGATCCGCAAGCCAATGGTCTACCCTCTGACCTGGGATGATAGTAAACGGGTGGTGGAGGTGCCCGGGTCAAATCGTGTTTTTCGGATTTCTGCCGGTTCGCTGGGGTTCATCTGCCGTATCGGTGGCGATAGACTGCTTTGTTGTGACTACGAATCGGAATCAATCCCACGCGCCCGTCCCAAATGACCCGGAGCAGCAGCCGTTCGCGGATGCTGAGGTCCCACCCCTGATGCGTTTCGGCGCGATGGTGGTGCTGGTGCAGTGCTTGGCGATCTTTGTTTATGTGGTGACGCTGATCCGTGATCAGTTCCTTGCTACCGAGCACACCCTGGAGTCCGACTCGCCGGTTGCTGGTTACGTCAACATCGGTACTGCGGTGTTTTTGCTGATCATTTTCGGCTACATCGCGTTTGTGTCGCTGGAGACTCTGCGCGGCCGTCCGCGTGCGACTGGCGCGGTGGTCCTCATTGAGGCGATTCTTGGCGGCGTGGCTATCTATATGTTCCGCGGCGGGGCGGTAACGCTCGGCGTGGCGACACTGATTTCGGTGGTGTTGGTGCTGGTCACCGTGTTCCACCCGCGTTCGAGGGCGTATAACGAGGCGCAGTATGAGGAGCGTAAGGCGCGCCGCTAATCGACGACACCGCTCACCCCTCCGGCCTCGCTAAACCTTGGCGTCGAGGACGACGATGTCGTCGCCACGCTTTTCCACAATGGTTGCGCCGGCGGAGGAGATGTGGACGGGGCCGGTGTAGCCGCCGCGGTCGACGGGAATGATCTCGTCGACCGCGTTTTTGTCCCAATCCACAACTGCGATGCCGTCCTGGGAGGCGTAGAGCAGGCGGTCGCCGGCGGCGAAGCCGGTGCCGAGTGCGCCTTGGAACACGCCGGTGACGCCCAGGCCTGCCGGCTCCATGAGCAGGAGGGAGTCGTCCTGCCAGTAGGACATATGGTGGGGGAGGTCGGCGACGGGGAGGACGGCGATGGTGCCGTCGAGACGCTGTGGCTCACCCATTGCTGGCACCGAGGAGGAGCTGGTGTTGTTGCCTTCCTTGTCGTAGGCCAGGACCTGCTTCTTTGACGGGTCGTAGACCGCGGCGGCGTCTTGGGAGACGGCGACGAGGTAGGCCTGCGGGTCGATCTCAATGTTGGCGTCGACTTCGGGTTCGCGGGAGTCTTCCGGGGTTGCCTTTTGGATGCGGAGGAAGGTGCCGTCCCCACACGTTTCGGTCAGCGCGACGAGTTCGGTGCGGGTGAGCGCGGAGGTGATCACGCAGCCTGGGTTGGGCTGCATGTCGGATTCTTGCGGGGCTTCGATGTAGCCGTATTCCATGGTGCGCACCATGTCGGAGCGCCATACTTCGATGCGTTCGCTGGAGGCGTAGCCAATGCGGTCGTTCGAGGCCAGGCGCGTGACGTTTTCAGACGCCGGGGCGGATCGGGTGCCGGCGTATTGGCCGGTTTTCGCGTCGATGGCCACCACGTCGCCGCAGCCAGCGTTGTCGCGGTAGACAGCCACAACCTTGTCCCACGCCTGATCCATCAGGCACAGGTCGTTGGGGCGTTCGTACGTCCAGACGGTCTCGCCCTCAGGGTTCGTCGCGGTCAGCGTGTGATCGTTGTAAGTAATGATCAAGCCGTTAGCTACGAGCGGTTGCGCGCGTCCGGAGGTGTCGGTGAGCCGGAAGCCCTCGCTTAGCGACGACGGCACCACCGCCAACTGACCAAAATCCTCCTGAGCTTCGGCTGCTGGAGAGAGATCAGCCTGGCGCACCGGGGCGGTGAAAAAGGCGGTGCCGACAAGCAACGCCGAAACGCCGGCGATGACGCCGGTGGCAATGAGGTCGCGGCGGGTGCGACGCAAAGGCTTACTCAACGCCGTTTCCTTCCTGAACGCTTGCCCGGAGCCGCCGGGCGGGATGGACGGTTTGGTCGTGCCCCGAGCACTTTACGCGGGCGTCCGACATGGCCAGTAGCTGACTCCGGGAAACCGAACTCCTCCTGCAGTTCAGGGGAGGTGGAGAACCACTCGGGCAGGTTGGGTTTGCCCAGGTCGAGGTCGGTGTTGATCATGGACCACTTCGTCGCTTCGTCGTAGCCGACGAGGGTGACCGCCACGCCGGTGCGTCCTGCGCGGCCGGTTCGCCCGATGCGGTGGACATACGTCATGGGGTCGTCCGGGGTTTGGTAGTTGATCACGTGGGTGACGTCGTCGACATCAATGCCGCGTGCCGCGACGTCGGTGGCGACGAGGATTTCCACGTCGCCTCGTCGAAAAGCATCAAGAGCTTTCTCGCGCGCAACCTGGCCGAGGTTGCCGTGGACCGCGCCGACGGCAAAGCCACGGCCAGCAAGATCCTCGGCGAGATCGGCCGCCGAGCGCTTCGTGCGGGCGAAAATAATGGTGCGCTCGCGGCCCGGAGACTGCAGGATACGGGCGATGACCTCGGCTTTGTCCATGCGGTGGGAGAGGAACGCAACCTGACGGGTGGTGGCGTGGGTAGCGGAGGCATCTTCGGATTCGGCGCGGATGTGCACCGGCTTGTTCATCTTCGAACGGGCAAGGGACAGGATCGGGCCCGGCATGGTGGCGGAAAAGAGCATGGTCTGCGTTGCGCCCACGGCGGACCAAAGCTTTTCGATGTCCGGAAGAAAGCCCATGTCAAGCATCTCGTCGGCCTCGTCAAGCACGAGGATGGCAACCTTATCCAGTACGAGCGCGCCACGGTCATGCAGGTCAATCAGGCGGCCAGGCGTGCCGACAACAATGTCCGCGCCCGCTTCGAGTGCCTCGAGTTGTTCCTCGTAGGGGCGACCACCGTAGACCGTGGCCACGCGCACCGGCGTGTGTACGGCAAGGCGTTCGATGTCCTCGCCGACCTGCACCGCAAGTTCGCGCGTCGGGGCGATCAGCAGTGCGCGCGGGGTGCCGTCGAGTTCTGCAATATCGGCGTCGTCGAACACGCGGTCCAGCACCGGCACACCAAACCCGAGCGTCTTACCCATACCCGTGCGGGCCTGGCCAATGATGTCGCGTCCGGCCAGCGCGATGGGCAACGTGAGCTCCTGAATGGAGAACGGGTGGGTGATGCCGTGGTCCGCAAGCGCGTCCACAATTTCAGCCGCGACCCCCAACCCGGCAAACGTCGTTTTCTTTGGCGCACGACGAGCAGCGCCACGTTGTTCACTCTCAGCTGCGTAGGGCACGCGTTCATCTTAGCTACCGGCCGTTACAATGGGGCCGTCCGCCAGCAGGTGGTTACGTTTAGTTATTGCCCCTGCGGGCACACACAAAGCGCAACAAGAAAAGGACAGTGAGCGAGAAAATGGATATCAAGATTGGTCTTGCAGACACCCCGCGCGAACTAGCGATCAAGCTTCCGGAGGGCCAGGAAGACATCTTTGCCACCGTCGAGCAGGCGATTGCGAACGGTCAGGCAACCTTCAAGCTGGAGGATGCCAAGGGCCACTCCTACCTGATCCGCACTGACCGTGTCGTTTACGTCGAGCAGGGCAGCACCACGGCCCGTAGCGTCGGCTTCATGCGCTAGATTACTCAGACATGGCACAACAGCAGGGCACTCCGTCTCACGGTGGGCGCCATAGTGAGCACCACGGGGGCGCTGAAGAGGACTTCGGCGACTGGTTTGATAGCTGGGGCATGGAGTCTGGCGACGACACCCCGCAGGGCACAAGCCGCGAAGAGGGACGTCTTGTCGCCTTTGCCCGCGAGTACGGGTGGCGCGCGTATGCGATCCCGGTGCTTGCGGTAATTACCGTGTTTGTCCTGCTGGACATGGTGCAAAACCCGGATGAGCAGGCGATCGGGACGGTCGCCGAGTCTGCGTCGGCTCCGGCCGGTGAAGCGGGCATGGCTGGTGTGGATGCGGATCAACCGAAGCCGCTGGAGCCTGCGAAGATCGCGGAAGGCATCTTTGACCCGCACGATCTGCCGCCGGGTGGCCCGTACACCACGACGGGTGAGGGCACGTTCTACGAGGTCGGCATCCCTGGTGCCAATGCGGGCCAGGGCACTGAGATTGTGGTGCGCTACATCGTCGAGGTCGAGCACGGCATCGACGCCTCCGGTTACGGCGGGGATCAGTCGTTTGCCCAGATGGTGGATGCAACGTTGATGGATCCGCGCGGGTGGACGAATGATCCGCGCTTCCGCTTCGAACACGTGTCGGCAGATCAGGATCCGACGCTGAAGATCCGTTTGACCTCTCTGGATACGACGGCGGAGCTCTGTGGTGCCGCGTTGGGTACGGAGACGAGTTGCCGTACTCGCATTACGGGCGAGGACACGGTGATTATTAACGAGTCGCGCTGGGTGCGCGGTGCCGTGCCGTTCCAGGGTGACATCGGTTCGTACCGCCAGTACCTGATTAATCACGAGGTGGGCCACGCTGTGGGCTTTGCGGAGCACGTGCCGTGCCCGGAGGCGAATGCGCTTGCGCCGATCATGATGCAGCAGACGCTGAGCCTGAACAATGCGCAGTTGCATGAGATGAGCCCGGAGGAGAACTACCCGAACAACGACGACACGTGCCGGCCGAACCCGTGGCCGTATCCGCGTCCGGCCGTGAATTAAGAAGGTGGTGTCGGTGGTTTCTTTGCTTAAGCCGATTCCGGCACATGTGCTTTCCGCATTCCAGATCGACGACATTGAGCCGGTTGCGGTCCCGCAATTTTGGAACAATGGCCTGCGCTTCGGACGTGTTGTGTTGTCGCATGCGCGTGAGACGTCCGCGTGGTCTGGCAAGGCGCGTGAGAAGGCAGTGCCGGGGGAGAGGCTGCGCATTTCGCGTCCTGTGCGTGCGACGGATGGTCGCTTGATCGTTGCGGGGTATTGCGCGACTGAGTTCGCCACCGGTGAGCCGCGCGAGCGTGTCGATGAGGCGGTTGCAGCAGCATTGCTTTACGACGACGCCGTGGCCGGCATCGAAGCTCCCTCCGGCGAGCGCACCGGGCTGGTTGCCAATGCTGACCGGGCGGTGTGGCGCGAGGAGCACCTCGGGTCTGAGGGCGTGGTCGCGCACCTGGATTTCTTGTCGCATTTGCTGTTCGATGGCCACGCTGAGCCTGTGCTGACCGAGTTCGATCCGTCCGTTGGGTTGCGCCCGCGTGGTTTTACGGCAGCGCTGGTGATCGTCGATGGTCTGCTGGCCGGTGCTGTGGATCCGGACATTGTGGCGCGTTGGTCGCATATCCCCAGGCTGGACTGGTTGTTGGAGAAGGCGATCGAGTACCGTCGCCACACGACTCGCGGGCTCGGTTCGGACGTATGTTCGATAGATGACGTTGTTGAGATTGTCGTGTCGTACTGAACTGGCACAATCTCCTTTATGTTGTTTCCACACCCTTCACCAGTGCCTCCGGCAGCGTTAGAGCCGAAGGCGTGCCTCGTGCCGCGCGAGCGCAACATCACCCCGCGGACCTGGGACAACCCGCTGCCTGAGGCCGGGTTGTGGAAGGTCACCGGCCGGCCCGGCTCAGGCGTGAGTAGTTTTCTTGTGGATACGGCGGCGGCCGCGGTGCGTCGTCACGCAGGCGCGGGGGACCCGGGTGGCATTTTGGTGCTGACGGACTCGAAGGAAACCGCCGGACGGCTGCGCTCGCAGTTGTCGGACACGCTGGCGCAGTCGGGGTTTGTTACCGATGAGCCCATGGTGCGCTCCGTGCACTCGCTGGCCTTTGCCATTTTGCGCTCGCATGTGGACGAAGAAATCCGCCTGATCTCCGGCGCGGAGCAGGACGCAGTGATCCGCCAGTTGCTCCAAGGCCAAGATGAGGATGGTCGTGGCTCGTGGCCGGAGGATCTGCGCCCGGCGCTTCCACTGGTCGGCTTTGCCCGTCAGCTGCGTGACTTCCTGCTGCGTGCAGTGGAACGTGGTCTTGGCCCTGTCGAACTGGAGGAGCTGGGCAGCCGACATGGTGTGGGCATCTGGAGCGCGTCTGGCGAATTCTTGCGCGAGTACCAGCAGGTGATGGCGCTTTCGGGAGCGCGCAGGCTGTCCGCCTCGGAGCTGGTGGATCAGGCGGTGCGACTGCCGCTGCCGCGCAGGTGGCACACGGTGATTGTGGACGATGCCCAGCACCTCGCACCCGCTGCCGGCGCGCTGGTCAAGCGCCTGCTGGATCAGGCGGACTTGGGTGTGGTCGGCGGGGACGAGGAGCAGTCGGTGTTCCACTTCCGTGGTGCGTCGCCTGAGTTCTTCCGCACCCTTGGCGGGCTGGAGCACACCACGATTGACCTGGGGGAGTCCAAGCGCGATCCGCGTCGCAGCGTGGCAATTGCGCCCGATTCTGCAACGCAACTGGCGGCGGTGGCGGATGCGCTGCGCCGTGCCCACTTCGAACACGACGTGGACTACCGGGATATGGCGGTGATTGTCCGCTCGACCACAGGCATTGACCCGGTGCGCCGCGCGCTGTTGCGCTCTGGGGTTCCGGTGTCGCTCAACCCGACGGACCTGGTGCTTTCGGAGCAGCGACTGGTGGCATCGCTGTTGCTGGGCATCCGGGCACTGTACGAGGAGCTCACGCCGAGCGAGTGGCGCGACCTGCTGCTTGGGCCTGTGGGTGGTGCGGATCCGGTAACGCTGCGTCGCCTCATTCGTGGGCTTCGCCGCTGGGCGCCTGAGCGTCGTGCCGAAGAGTCGCTGCGCGAGTTGCTGACGGATCCCGCCGGGTTGCCTGACTTTGATACGTGGTTGACCGACCGTGAGCTCGACATCCTCCAGCACGTGCGTGGCGTGCTTGACGCGGGACGTCAGGCCTACGCGGAAGACGGCAGCGTAGAAGAGATCCTTTGGGCGCTGTGGCAGGCCACGGGCCTGTCGAATCGCTTGTTGGCCTCGGCGCTGCGCGGTGGTGCGACGGGCTCGCAAGCGGACCGCGACCTGGATTCCGTCATGGCACTGTTCGATGCTGCGGGCGACTATACGGAGCGCCGTCCCGCTGCCGGGGTGGAGTCGTTCGTGGACTTCATCCTGGAACAGGAACTGCCCACCGGTGTGCGCGACCGGCGCACCGCAACCCCCGATGCAGTGTCGCTGCTCACCGCGCACGGCGCTGTCGGGCGAGAGTTTCGCCGTGTCATCGTGGCGGGCGTGCAGGACGATACGTGGCCAAACCTGGGGGAGACCGGCTCGCTGTTCCGCCAAGAAGACTTGATCGACCTGGTGGATCATGACGTGGATCCGGACGTGCCGGTCTCCCACACCGTGGAGCGTCTGATTGAGGAACGCCGCCTGTTTACCGTCGCCACCACCCGCGCCACCGAATACCTGCTGGTGATTGCGGTTGACGACGAAGACGCGGAGAAAGAAGGCGAACCCTCCCGATTCGTCGAGGAATTCTGTGAAGACCACGGCCTCACCCCGGCACGCTTGCGGCTGAGTTCGGCATCGCAGGCGGATCTTGGCGACGACACCGAGACGCTCGTGCGCGTGCTCGCCCACGACGATCTGGTGGCGGAGTTCCGCCGGGTGCTCACGGATCCTTCGGCGGATGAGGCGACGCGCTCCCAGGCTGCCCGACAGTTGGCGCGCCTGGCGGACGCGGGTGTGCTTGGTGCGGACCCTCGGCAGTGGTGGACTACCACGATGGTGTCTACCAACGAGCCGCTGAGCGCCAGCCCGACGCTGTCGCCGTCGCGAGTAGAAGGCCTGCTGAAGTGCCCGATGAGTGAGGTATTGCAGCGCATGGTGGGCCTGGACGAGTCGATGGACATGGTCTACGGCGTGATGGGCCACGCCTACCTGGAAGCGCTCGGCCGTGGTGTGGATCCGGACGACGCGTTTAACGCCGTGATCGCCGCACGCAAGGAGGTCAGTGACGCACCTGCGTGGAAGGCGCAGCGCGACATCGAGGAGTTTGAGCGCTTGCTGGAGCGCACCCGCACCTGGCTAGAAACGAGCCGTGGCGCGTTTGAACAGGTCGCGGTGGAAACATCCGTTGACGTGCAAGTCAGCGACAACGTGCGCGTCCGGGGTCGTGTGGACCGCCTCGAGCGCGACGGCGATGGTGCGCTCTACGTGGTGGATCTAAAGACCGGTGCGACGGCGCCCACGAAGAAAGAGATCGGTGAGCACGCCCAGTTGCTTACCTACCAACTCGCGCTGGCTCACGGCACGTTCGACGGCGAGCGGGTCGTTACCGCACGCGGGGAGTCGGACATCACCGTGGGTGGTGCGATGCTGGTGTTCCCGAAGAAGGACACCAAGGCCATCACGGTGCTTGAGCAGGCTGCCAAGACACCAGAGGAGCTAGCAGAGTTCGCCGAGGCTATCGATACATTGCCCGCCGAAATGACAGGACCTACGCTGCTTGCCACAACGGGGAAGCATTGCGATCGCTGCAGTGTGCGCGCCTTGTGCCCGGTGCAGCCGGAAGGGGAGATGATTCACAATGTTTAACCAAGAAACCATGTCCCCGAAGCTGCTGTCGCGCTACCTCGGGCAGAAGTTCCCGCCGACGGACCAGCAGGCGGAGGTTATCGGTGCCCAGCCTGGCCCACTGCTGGTTGTCGCAGGTGCCGGCGCCGGCAAGACGGAGACGATGGCCGCGCGTGTGGTGTGGCTCGTCGCTAATGGCTTTGCACGCCCCGAAGAGATTCTGGGTCTGACGTTTACCCGCAAGGCCGCCCAGGAGATGAAAAAGCGCATCCGCGACCGCCTGGCCACGCTTGCGCAGAACCGCGACCTGGTTGCGCGCCTCGACCCGTCTGGGGAATTAGCCAAGCGTCTAGAGGTCATCGCACCGCAGGTGTCCACCTATGACTCGTATGCAGGCACCTTGATCCGTGAATACGGCCTGCTCGTGCCGGCGGAACCGGACGCGCGGTTGATTACGGATGCGGAGTTGCACGCCATTACCACCGAGGTGGTGCGCAACTACGCCGGTTCGTTGCTGCCGGACGGGAAGAACCGTGCGCTGGGCAGCGTGGTGCAAAACGTGCTCAAACTCATCACCGCGATGGGCAACGAACTTGCCACCCCGGAGTGGGTCACAGAGCATGCCCACGACTTCCTTGCAGAGACGGAGTCGTACCCCTCGGCGAGCAAGATCGAGTTTTCGAAGATTCTGCAGGGGTGGCGCGATATCCAGAAGGAGCGCGTGAACTACTTGCCGCTCGCACAGGCAGTGAACGAGGAGCTGCGTAAACGTGGTGTGATCACGTTCAACGAACAGATGTCTCTCGCGTCTGCGTTGGCGCGTGATCATGCGGTGGTGGGGGCGTCGCAACGCAATCGCTTCCGCGTGGTCATGCTGGACGAGTACCAAGACACCTCGCACGCCCAGCGCGTGTTGCTGCGCAGCCTTTTCGGCGGAGCGCAAGATCCGGGCCTGACGGTCACGGCGGTGGGCGATCCGATGCAGGCGATTTACGGCTGGCGTGGCGCGACCGCGGCGAACCTGCAGGCGTTCGTAGAGGACTTCCCGCTTGAAGGCGGCTCACCAGCGCCGAAGTTGCAGTTGACCACCTCGTGGCGCAACCCACCTGAGGTGCTGGATCTGGCCAACGGGGTGTCCGATGCGATCCTGGGCACCGACGAGGCAAAGCGTGCCGTGGCACCGTTGGCGCCGCGCCCGGGGGCGGATGCTGGCGATGTCACGCTCGGGTTCTTTGGCACGCAGGCCGAAGAGATCGAGTTCGTCGCCGATGAGCTGGCGAAGACATACGCCCAGGCCCAGGAGGCCGAGGAGCCGTTTTCGGCGGCCACGCTTGTGCGCAAGAATAAGCACTCGCAACTCATCGCCGCAGCACTCGAGGCCCGCGGTGTGCCCTACGAAATCGTTGGCCTGGGCGGGTTGCTGGACGTGCCGGAGGTCGCCGATACGGTTGCCGTGGCCACAATGCTTGTGCGTCCCGACGACACCGCAGCAGCACTGCGCGTCCTCGGCGGGCCAGCTGTTGGGTTGGGCCTTGCGGACTTGCGTGCGCTGGCATCGCGCGCGAACAACCTGCGTGGTGCCGAGGAACACCGCGAAAACACGCAGCGTATCAGCGACCCCTACGCCCACTTGGTCAGCCAGCTCGAGGACGCGATCGCCCAAGCCGACGACATCAAGGCGCGCACCGACCGGCCAGAAGGACTCACGGATGCGCTGGCGGATCTCGGCGAGCCGGAACGCTACAGCGAAGAAGGCCTGCAGCGCATGCGCGATACGGCCGCGAAGTTGCGCTGGCTGCGCACCCACAGTCTGGGCAAGCGACTGAGCGACCTGTTTGCGGACATCATCCACGTCTTCGGCATCCGCACCGAGGTGCTCTCTCGCCGCAGCGCGACAGGTGCCGTGCATCTGGATCGGCTGCTGGAAGAGGTAGCCAAATACCCCGGCGCAGGCCTGGACGGACTGCTGGACTACTTCGAACTCGCCCGCGAACACGAAGACAGCCTGACCCCGGGTGCGGTGACGGTAAAGGAAGACCGGGTGCAGATCATGACCGCCCACAAGGCGAAGGGCCTGGAGTGGGATAACGTCGCGGTGCTGCACGCCGATTCGGAGACGTACAAGCCGAAGACGGAAACCTTCCTCACCCTCGTCCAACACTTGCCCACGGAAACCTACGGCGATCCGGAGATCTACCCGGAGTTCGGTGAGGTGGACACACGCACCGACTACCAGAAAGCGGGCGAGGCGTGGAAGAAACACGTCACCGCGGACCTGGCGGAGGAGGCAGCGCGACTGTTCTATGTTGCGGTGACGCGCTCTGGCGGAAAACTCATCGTCACAGGCTCGCGTCGCAGGCCGGATGTGGCGAGGGAGGCGAAGCCATACGAACACTTTGCCAGCATGCGCGACGTTGTCGCACCGGAGTGCGTGGTGGTGTGGGACGACGGCACAGATGCTGAAGCAGATGCCGACGCCAGCGCCGACACTCCTATCGACGACGGCGAGCGCACCGGAAGGTGGCCTCACTACGCCCCGTTGGCAGAGGACGAAGCAGCAGCACAGGCGGTCAACACCGCGCGCGAGAACCTGCCCAAGTTCGTGGACGGGGAACTGTTCACCCTGTGGGAACGTGATGTCTCTGCGCTCATCGAAGAACACGAGCAGGCCCAAGCCGGCGACGTCCCGGTGGTCATGCCGGGCGAACTGACCGCGTCCGATGTGGTGGCGCTGAAGGCCGACCCGGTGCAGTTCGCGCGCCGGGCACGCCGCCCAGTGCCGTTTAAGCCGAACACCTACGCCAAGCGCGGTACCGCCTTCCACGAGTGGTTGGAGGAGTTCTACGGTGCACGCCCGCTGCTGACTGAAGACGAACTGCCGGGCAACGACGAGGCCGACGTGGATCGCGCGGTGCTCGAGCGGCTGAAGCGCAACTTCGAGGGCAGTGAGTGGGCGTCGCGTACACCGACGTTTGTGGAGCACCCCTTCGAACTCGCAGTGGGCGAGGGCGTGGTCCGTGGACGTATGGATGCCGTGTTCGAGGACGCTGACGGCTGGACCGTCGTGGACTGGAAGACTGGTGAGAAACCGAAGCGTGATGCCATGGAGGCCGCACAGTTGCAGCTTGCGGTCTACAAGGCGGCTTGGGAGCGTATCTGTGGTGACGGTCGACCCGTGCGCGCTGTATTTTTCTACGTGCGCACCGGCGAGACGTATGCTCCGCGTAGTCTGCCCGATGCGGCAGAACTCGAAGAGCTACTCAGCAGATCTGCTGAAGGCAACGGTAAGGACGAGACGGAATGAAACTGCGCAGGGTTTTTACGCTGAGCGCGAACGCCGCGGATCAAACAGAGATCCCGGTGCACCACCTGCTCGACGTGGTCAGTATCCCGACCCTAGAGCGGGCGACGCCGTGGTCGTTGATCGCGCGCCGGTTCGGCTACGCCCTGCTGCTTATCGTTGCCGTCGCGATCGTCGCGTTCATCGACCGCAATGGATACTCCGAGCCGTTGACGTTCATTGACGCGTTGTATTACTCGGCGGTGACCCTGTCTACCACGGGCTATGGCGATATCACTCCGGTGACGCAGTCGGCCCGAGTCATCAACATTTTCTTCGTCACTCCGGCCCGTGTGGCCTTCCTGATGCTCCTCGTCGGTACGACTTTGTCGGTGCTGACGGAGGATTCCCGTAAGACGCTGCAGATCCAACAGTGGAGGAATACCGTGCGCAACCACACCATCGTTATCGGCTACGGCACGAAGGGCCGCTCGGCGGTCGACGCATTGGTGGCAGGCGGTGCGTCGCCGTCGTCGATTGTTGTCATCGACCCGGACCCAGCTGCGCTTGCCGTCGCGGAGAAGCACGGTTTGGTCACGGTGCACGGCAATGGCACCAAGTCGGATGTGCTGCGCATTGCGGCGGTGAGCCGTGCGCGTTCGGTGATCGTGGCACCGTCTTCGGACGATACGGCTGTGCTGATCACGCTGTCGGTGCGTGAGTTGGCGCCGAGTGCCATGATCGTGGTCAGCGTGCGAGAGGGTGAGAACCAACACCTGCTTATGCAGTCGGGCGCGGACTCGGTGGTGGTCTCCTCCGAAACGGCCGGACGTCTGCTTGGCATCGCAACGGTGACCCCGCCCGTGGTGGAGATGATGGAGGATCTGCTCAGCCCGGACGAAGGCTTCGCGGTGGCAGAGCGTCAGATCGCGGACGACGAGGTTGGTGCGAACCCGCGCCACTTGGCAGACATCGTGCTTGGCGTGGTGCGCTCCGGTGAGCTCTACCGCATCGATTCCCCCGAAGCAGAAACGGTCGAGCCGGGCGATCGCCTCCTGTACGTGCGCATGAACACCCCGGATATCCGCCGCCAGGCGGAGAAGGCAGTGCGTGATGACGATTGATCTGAGCGTGCTTGATAGCGACCAACGTGTCGCCGCCGAAGCACCCCGCGGACCCGTGTGCATCCTGGCGGGTGCTGGCACGGGTAAGACGAGGACGATTACGTATCGCATTGCCAACCTGATCGATCGCGGCACGGTCGCCCCGAACAAGGTGCTCGCCGTGACGTTTACCCAGCGCGCGGCAGGGGAGATGCGCGACCGTCTGCGCACCATGGGTATCGGGGGAGTGCAGGCGCGCACGTTCCACTCCGCGGCCATGCGGCAGTTGCAGTACTTCTGGCCGCAGATCGCCGGTGACCTGCCGTGGCGGCTCTTGGATAACAAGTTCCCGTTGGTCGCCCGCGCCGCGCGCGCCGGTGGGCTGGATACGGGCAAGGAAATGGTGCGCGACCTGCTTAGCGAGATCGAGTGGGCCAAAGCCAGCGTGATCGGCCCGGAGGATTACGCCGCACGCATCGCCGATACCCCGCGCACCCCGCCGACGGATCCGCAGCGTGTGGCCCAGGTCTACCGCCTCTACGAGGAGGCGAAGACGAGTCCGGATGGCATGCTGCTCGATTTCGACGACCTGCTGCTGCACGTCGCCGGCGCGCTTGAGAACGCACCTGCGGTGGCGGAGGAGTTCCGCGCCCAGTACCAGACTTTTGTGGTAGACGAGTACCAAGACGTCACCCCGCTGCAGCAGCGCGTGCTGGAAGGCTGGCTGGGTGATCGCGACGATTTGACCGTGGTGGGCGATGCCAACCAGACCATTTACTCGTTTACCGGCGCTACCCCGGATTACCTGCTGAACTTCTCGCGCACCTACGAGCACGCCACAGTGGTGAAATTGCAGCGTGACTACCGCTCCACGGTGGAGGTCACCGAGCTGGCCAACACCGTCATTGGAAAGGCCAAGGGGCGCGTCGCGGGTACTCGCCTGGAACTGGAGGGCATGCGCGGGCGCGGTCCGGCGCCACAGTTCAACGGTTACGACGACGAGCCGTCTGAGGCCCGCGCCGTGGCCCGCGCGATCAGGCGTTTGCTTGACGACGGCGTCCCCGCCCGCGAAATCGCCATCCTGTACCGCATTAACTCCCAGTCGGCCGCGTTTGAAGCGGCGCTGGCCGATGCCGGCATTGCCTACCAAGTCCGTGGCGGGGAAGGGTTCTTCCACCGCGCCGAGATCCGCGAAGCCATCGCAGCCCTGGTCCGTGCCGCAAGGCGTACCGACCTGCCGGATGATCCGGTGGCGGTTGCTCGCGCCGCGTTCGCACCCATCGGCCTGACCCAGACCGAACCCGAGGGCGCCCAGGCTCGTGAGCGCTGGCAGTCACTCAGCGCGCTTGTGGATCTCATCGAGGAGATCGTCCGCACCCGAGAAGCCGAAGACCTGCCCCAGGTGCTGCGCTCGTTGCGCCAGCGCGCGGAAGCCAAGCAGCCACCCGCTGTGGACGGGGTGACCCTGGCCAGCCTGCACGCCGCGAAGGGCCTGGAGTGGGACGCGGTATTTCTCGTTGGCCTGGTGGAGAACACCTTGCCGATCTCGCACGCGATCAAGGCCGGCGACGACCAGATCGAAGAAGAACGCCGCCTGTTCTACGTCGGGGTGACGCGTGCGCGCGAACACCTGCACTTGTCGTGGTCGCTGTCGCGCCAGGAAGGTGGGCGAAAGAACCGGTCGCGGTCGCGCTTCTTGGACGGCATCGCACCGGAACTTGATGTGGAGCGCTCCCCGGAACGCCTCAAGCGCAACCGCCGCTGCCGCGTATGCGGCAACCCGCTGTTCAGCCCAGCAGACAAGGCGCTCGGACGCCACGAGGAGTGCGAGCCGAGTTACGACGAGAACGTGCTCGCCGCCCTGAAACGCTGGCGCCTCGACGTCTCACGCGCAGCGGGACGCCCGGCTTACATGGTGTTCTCGGACGTGACACTCATGGCAATCGCCGAAGCCATGCCCGCAAACGAGACGGAACTGCTTGGCATCTCCGGCATTGGGCCGGTGAAGGTGGAGGAGTACGGCGCGGGCGTGCTTGCAACGCTTGAGGAGCACCGCCACTAAGGCAGCCCCAGCCGCGCCAGCCCGGCCGCGTCACCCCAGCCGCGTCAGCCCAGCCAGCGCTAGAAGCACATCGGGCAGTCCGGGTGCGACGGCACCCGCTGCGACACCACAGGCACAGGCGCGAACGGGTCCGCGACCACCACGTCACCGGCTACAGGCGTCGGTGCCGACACCCCGGGCGGGTCGAGCGCACCGGCGAGCCTGCCCGCCACCGTCGCTGCCGCCACCGCACCGGCCGCCAAGGACACCGGCTCGGCCGCGATCGCCGGCGGGAGGTGCTCCTCCACCTGGGCGATGTTCGGGTCCCGGTCCAAAAGGTACAGCCGGGCGCACACCGGGCACGGCCCAGACGGAGCGCACACAGGGCCGACGACCACGCGCGCGTCGAACTGCGTCACCGGCACCACAGGGCCACGCCGGCCACGGGTCGCGGCGGCGATCTGATCCACCTCGGCAGCACAGTTCACGGCAAGCACCGGCAGGTGCGGCTCGTGGTCCAGGAGGAACTTGCTCACCGACTCGTCCTTCATCGGGCTGCGCGTCACCACACCACGGCGCGACAGCAGCAGCGTGATCTGGGAGGCCAGCGCGTCGCGCCCCACCACCAGCACTTGTGGGGTGGTGGTGGGGATGAGGAGCCGGTAGGTGATGAGGTCGTCGATAAGACTGCGCGCACGCGCCTCACCGAGATGCACCGCAAGGGCTGCGACAATGGTTTTGAGCATCCGCGGATGTGTCAGCGAATCAAGGACTATGACCACCTCGTCGGCGCTGGGCACGGTGATGAGCCCGGTGCGTGTCGCGTCCGCCCCGAACTGGATTGTTTCTGGCGCGCGTACGAAAACGCGGACGCCGCGCGCAAGTTGAATGCGTGTGTGTTCTTGGATTGCCACGTGTGTTCCACCCCCGCGTCGCATCCTACAATGTTGCGCTATGTCTGGGATGCAATATCGCGTGATCCGCTCCGCCCGTCGTGCGAAGACGGTGCAGGCCAGGGTGGTTGGCGGGGTGGCGGAGATCCGCATTCCGGCGCACTTCACCAAAGCGCAGGAGCGCGAGATGGTGGAGCAGATGCTGGCCAAGTTGGAGAAGAAAACGTCGACGCGTTTGCTTGACGACGACTCCCTACGCACCCGCGCCGAAACCCTGAACAAGGAAATTCTGCAGGGGCGGGCAACGATTGGTTCGGTGCGGTGGGTGTCTAACCAAAACACGCGCTGGGGCTCCTGCACCGTATCGACAGGTGATATCCGCATCAGTGATCGGCTTCGCGACGTGCCGGCGTACGTGCTGGACGCGGTGCTGGTGCACGAGTTAACGCACACCTTCATCCCGAACCATTCGGCAGAGTTCTACGCCTGGGCGGATCGGGTGCCCAAGGCGGAGCGCGCCCGCGGGTTTTTGGAGGCCTACCAGCGCTACGGCTAGGCCTACCGCGTCAGCTGACTGACAAATTTCACAAAATCTGTCAGGGTCGTTTTCTGACCTGGACAGATGCTTCGTCGCTGACAGATTCTGCCGCAATCCGTCAGTCAGCCCCGCCGCGCGGCCCAGCCCCGCCGCCGACGCCCAGCCGAACCACCGACGCCCAGCCCCGACGCGCGGCCAGGCAGCGCCTACAGCTCCGTGCCGTCCTGGCTGCCGTCGTCTTTGCCGTCGCCGTCTTCGCGCTTCAACTCCGGGTTGTTGCGCAGTTCCTCTTCCAACTTGGCAAATTCGTCGTCGAGGTCGGTGTCGGGGGCGTCGTCGAGAAGCGTGTCGATGAAGGACGCCGGGTTGTCCAGCTGCTCGCTGGACGGCAGGAGGTCGGGGTGCTCCCAGACGGCGTCGCGACGATCCACGCCCACAGCGGTGCCTGCGCGACGCCACAATTCGGCGGCCTCGCGGGTGCGCGGTGCTGCGAGTTCGATACCGACGATGTTGGCAAAGGCCTGCTCAGCAGACCCGCCGGTGGCGCGGCGGCGTGCCCACGCCTCGGCGAGTTGCGGGGTGGTGGGGATGCGTTCGCTGAGGGCTTCGTCGACGACGACGTCAACCCAGCCTTCAACAAGCGCGATCAGGGTTTCCAAGCGGGACGTGGAGGCAGCGTTGCGGGTGCCCACGCGCGGGGAGAGGTCCTCGTCTTGAAGGCGCTGCATGGCCTCCTGGATCTGTGTGGGATCGACACCATCCAGGTTCAGGTCGCGGACGGCCTCTTCGATGTGGGAGGTGTCAATCTGCAGGCCGGCGGCGTATTCCTCCACGGAGGAGACGAGGCGCTCGACAAGCCACGGCACGTTGCGGAACAGGCGCTGGCGCGCGGCCTCGCGTGCGGCGATGTAGACCATCACTTCCTGGCCTGGCAGGTCCAGCCCCTTGGAAATCTCCGCGATGTTGCGCGGCAGGACCGCACCGATGCCGGCGGGTGCGACAGGCAGGCCGAAGTCAGTGCCGGTCAGCGCCTGCTGGGCAAGATCGCCCAATGCGTGGCCCAACTTCATGCCGAACTGCATGGAGTTCATCTGGTTAACCATGCTGACCATCGGGCCCATCATCTCGCGGGCCTCTTCGGGCATGGTGTCTAGCTGGGCGCGCGCCATGTTGGCAGCGACCGGGTTGACCAGGCGCTTCCACATCGGCATGGTCTGCTCCAGCCAGTCTTGGGCGTTCCAGGCCTTGGCCTGTGCCTGGCTGGCGGGCAGTGCGGTGGCACCGTCGAGCCAGAGCTCCGCTAGGCGGAAGGACTCCTCGGCGGCGCGAGAGTCTGCCTCGCTGACCGGGTTCACCCCGGCGATGCGCTGACGCGCCATGCGGGCGGCCAGGTCGAAGTTGACGGCGTCGCCGTCCTCCTGGGCGTTCATGGAGGAGCCCATGCCGGAGAGCATTTGGCCGAACTGATTCAGGATGTCGCCAAGCCCGCCAGCACCAGCGCCACCAGCGCCACCGGCGCCACCAGCGCCACCGGCGCCACCAGGGCCGCCGGGGCCACCGAATCCACCGAACCCGCCGGACCCAAAGTTTCCGCCGAAACCGAAGGCTGCAAACGGGTTGGTCGGCTCGCCACGCCCGTTGTCGTTGTTGTTGCCTTCGTTGTCCCTGCCCTCGTTGTCGTCGTTGCCGTCGTTGGGAAAGGAGAATCCGAATCCGTTACTCATAGGCGCCACAATACAGCTGCACAACGGCGCGGGTTGGAGCTGCTGGTTGCTGCGCTAACATGTGCCACCATGACGAACGCGCATACACCAGCGGACGCGGCAGAACACACGCCCGCGACCAAGACAGCGAACAAGCGTTTTTCCACGCTGGTGTGGGGTGCAGTGCCTATCGCGTTGCTTGCGGTGGGGATGACGATGGACCACATTCCCGGCACGGACATCAAGCTCACGGTGCCGTACGCGGCGGAAGGGGCGGGCCCGACGTTTGACACGCTCAGCGAGATCCAGGGCACGCCCGTGGTGGACATCGAGGGCGCGGAGACCCTGGACACCGGCGGGCAGCTGAATATGACCACCGTGTCGGTGCGCACGAATATGACGTTGGGCCAGGCGTTGGCCCGCTGGGCGGTGACCAAGGACACGCTGGTGCCGATCGAGCAGGTGATGCCGGCGGATCGCAGCGAGGAAGAAACGCGCGAGTTTAACCAGCAGATGTTTGTCGCGTCGGAGGCATCGGCGACGGTTGCGGCGATGCACTATCTGGGCAAACCCACAACGGTGAACATTCATGACGTGGTCAAAGGCGCTGCCGCGGACGGGATCTTGCAGCAGGGCGACAAGATCCTTGCCATCGACTCCACTCCGGTAGCCAAGCCGAGCGCGGTCCAGGACGTGGTCTTTGCCAAGAAGCCCGGCGAGACGGTGGATGTGACCATCAGCCGCGACGGCAAAGAAGAGACGAAGACCGTCGAGCTGAAGGAGAATCCGCACGAGAAGGGCAAGCCGATGCTTGGCATTCTTATGGATTCTGAGCCCGCCGATGGCCTGAAGGTGCACTACAACCTCAACGACATCGGTGGTCCGAGTGCGGGCATGATGTTTTCGCTGGCGGTGATTGACAAGTTGACGCCAGGCGAGCTCAACGGGGGCAAGTTCGTTGCCGGTACCGGCACGATTAACGACGACGGCGAGGTCGGCCCCATCGGCGGCATCACCCACAAAATCCGTGGCTCGCGCGATGAGGGCGCCGAGTTGTTCCTCGCGCCGAAGGGTAACTGTGATGCGGTGAAGCAGGCCGACGCTGGTGATATGACCGTCGCCGCCGTGTCCACCCTCCAGGAGGCAGTGGATGCGATGGAGGCGTTCGCCGCAGGCCGCGACGTGCCAACCTGCGACGGCTAAGGGTTAGGGCTTCTTCGCCAGGCCGAGGTCGTAGATCCGCTGGCGCGGGTCCTCCTGGTCGGAGGAGATTAGTTGCTGCATGACCAGGCCCTCGCGGTTATCCACCACGGTGATGATCGCGGAGGTGCCCAGCGTGGACCAGCCGACTACGCGGTCGCCGGAGTCTTCCACCACGCGCGAGGAGCGCAGCTCCGTGAGCAGTTGGGTCGAGGAGGCCGCCTTCGATTCGGAGTCGAAGAATTGGAACTGGCCAATCTCGTCGCCCTGACAGTCATAAGATCCGCTGATCCCGCCGGCGCCACAGCCTTCGAACTGGTCGAAGAACTCCTCAGGCGCAAGGGAGGCGAAGCGTTCGCGTACCTTCTCCAAGGTTGCCTCCGCAGACGAGTCCGCTTTCTCCCGCTTCGAGGAGCTCGTGCTTGTCGACGACACCGTCTCGGAAGCAGACTCCGACTCCGACGCCGTGTCAGATTCGGACCCAGCGGTGGTAGTTGTCTCGGACGTGGTCGTTTCAGGTGTGGTCGTCTCCGAATCCGAGGAGGTGGTTGGGTCCTCGCTGATGTACGACGTCGAGATGGGGCTGCTGGTCGCGTTGGCCTCGTCATCCTCGCCACCACCACAGGCGGCAAGAGATAGCGAGCCGACAAGGACAGCGGAGGCGATTGCGCGGCGGGACACAGACACGGTCAGAAGCTCCTTGGATTGGGTTTCGGGTGTCTAGCTTAAACCAGGTCGTCCGGGTCTTGCTCAAGGCCGTAGCGCAGCGCAGCGATCACACCCGGGGCGACATCCGGGCCGCCACGCAGCTCAATGTCGTCCTGGGCGAAGGGGCCGCGCTCCTCCAACTCTTCATCCGTCAGGCGCATCTGCAGCAGGGTCTGCTCGATGTCTTCGGTACGCAGCACGCCGGAGAACAACCGCGCCGGGCGCGCCTCGGCATCCGCCGGGGCAGAGGCGTCGCGGAAGAGGATCTCCTGCGCCAGAATCACGCCTTCCACCTCACGCGGCCAGGCCAGGCGGGTGACGTACTCGCCGAGTTCCTCGGAGCCGGGGAGGATGTTCTCCGGCAATTCCTGCACAACCAGGGTGAGGGGGGAGGAGTCGTCGAGGGTACCCAGCTCGTCGACAAGCAATTGCGTCGGCACCAGACCGAAGAGGGTAGGCGGGGCGTCCCAACCTTCGGCGTGGACGAAATCGACGGCCTCCATCATGGCCTTATTCAGGGCTTGCTGCTCGCGCACGGGAACCTTTCCGGATTGTTGGCCGTTAAACTTTCTAAGCTTTAATGCACATAGACGTTGGACAACACTATTCCTAAGGAGCAGGCTTGGCTACCCGCCTCACCCGGCCACAACCACGGTCGCAGAAACCGAATAAAGGCCTCATGGTCACACTCGGTGTACTCGCCGCACTGTTCTTCCTCCTACCAGTGATTATCGGTCTGTACACCGATTTTCTCTGGTTTGGCGAGGTTGACTTCCGCGGCGTATTCAACCGAGTGATCATCTTCCGCGTGGTGCTGTTTGTCATCTTCGCGCTGCTTGGCGCAGCGGTTGCATGGGCAGCAGCGCACTTTGCGTGGCGCGGCAGGCAACAAGACAGTGCCGACATTTTCGGCGAAACCGCACAGCAGGCGCAGTACCGCGCCGCCGTCCAAGACGGTGTGAAGGGGCTGCTGACTTGGGTGCCTGCGATCGTGGGCATCATGTCTGGTCTTGCTGGCCAGCGCATGTGGCGTGTGTTTATGATGTGGTTCAACGGTGGGGACTTTGGCACCACCGACCCGCAGTTTGGCAAGGACCTAGGCTTCTACGCGTTTAGCCTGCCGGCAATCTCTGCGATTGTGGGCACGCTGTCCATGCTGCTTGCCGTCGCGTTTGTCATCGGCGCGGTAGGCCACTACCTGCTCGGTGGCATCCGCATTGGCAACAACGTCACCGGTGTCAAGGGCATGGTGTCCAAGCCGGCACGCATCCAGCTCGCCGTCACCGCAGGCCTGTGGATGCTGACCAAGGCCGTGACCTACTGGCTGGACCGCTACTACCTGCTATCCAGCCAGAATGACATCTTCACCGGTGCGTCCTACACCGCGGTCAACGCGATGCTGCCCGCGAAGATCATCCTCACCGTCATCGCTGTGGTTGTCGCAGCGGCGTTTTTCGCTTCCATCGTGTTCAAGGACTTCCGCGTCCCAGTGCTGGCAACGGTGCTCATGCTGGTGTCCTCCATCGTGGTGGGCAACGTGTGGCCGGCGCTTTTGGAGCAGTTCTCGGTCAAGCCGAACCGTCAGGCCAAGGAATACGAGTACATCGGCCGCAACATCGAAGCCACACGCGAGGCATACGGGCTGACCGATGACAAGGTCACCTACATGGAGAACTGGGGCGGCAACACCTCAAACACCGATGTGGCTAAGGATGCGGCGACGATCTCCAACCTGCGCCTGCTGGACCCGGACATCATTTCCCCGACGTTTACCCAGAACCAGCAGCTGCGTAACTTCTACGGCTTCCCAGACCAGCTGGCCATGGACCGCTACGAGGTCGACGGCCAGATGCGCGACTACGTTGTCGCCGCGCGTGAGATGGACCCGAACGCGCTGAGTGAAAACCAGCGCGACTGGATTAACCGCCACACCGTGTACACCCACGGCAACGGCTTTGTCGCAGCGCAGGCCAATACTGTCGACGAGGCCGCGCAGGACGCCGGCTCCACCCGCGGTGGCCTGCCAATCTTTACCGTGTCCGACCTGCAGGCCAACGCCGCCGCCAAGGAGGCCGGCGAGGCTGAAGAGCTGGGCATCAAGGTAGAAGAGCCGCGCATCTACTTCGGCCCGGTGATCGCCTCTGCGCAGGATGGTCTGGACTACGCCATTGTGGGCGATAACGGCCAGGGCCCGGTGGAGTACGACACCGACAACTCCACCTACACCTACACCGGCAAGGGCGGCGTGGACATCGGCAACCCGATCAACCGCGTGGCCTACGCCGTGAAGTACCAGGAACTGAGCTTCCTGCTGTCCGACCGCGTTGGTGGCAACTCGAAGGTGCTCTACGACCGTGACCCGCGCAAGCGTGTGGAAAAGGTCGCACCGTGGCTGACCACCGACTCCAAGACCTACCCGGCTGTTATCGACGGCCGCGTGAAGTGGATCGTGGACGGCTACACCACCCTGTCCCAGCTGCCGTACTCCACGCGTACTTCCCTGCAGGACACCACGCAGGACGCGCTGAATCCGGACGGCACCACCCAGCGTCTGATCACCGACAACGTCGGCTACATCCGCAACTCCGTCAAGGCCACCGTTGATGCCTACGACGGCACCGTGGACCTCTACGCGTTCGACGAGTCCGACCCGGTACTCAACGCGTGGATGAAGTCCTTCCCGGGCACCGTGCGCCCGAACTCGGAGATCTCCGACTCCTTGCGTGACCACCTGCGTTACCCGGAGGATCTGTTCAAGGTCCAGCGTGACCTGCTGGCGCGCTACCACGTGGATGACCCGGGCGTGTTCTTCAACAACGACGCCTTCTGGTCTGTGCCGAACGACCCGACCGCACCGGAAGGCCGCGACCAGCTGAACCAGCCGCCGTACTACGTGGTGGCCGCTGACCCGGAGACCAATAAGCCGTCCTTCCAGCTGATCACCCCGTTCCGTGGCCTGAACCGCGAGTTCCTGTCCGCACACATGGCGGTGTCTTCTGATCCGGAGACCTACGGCAACATCACCGTGCGCGTCCTGCCGACGAACACCCAAACCCAGGGTCCGAAGCAGGCTCAGGACGCCCTGATGTCCTCCGACCAGGTGGCGCGTGACCGCACCCTGTGGGAGGGGACGAACGATCTGAAGAACGGCAACCTGCTCACCCTGCCGGTAGGCGGCGGCGAGATCCTCTACGTCGAGCCGATCTACTCGCAGCGCAAGGACCAGGCATCCGCCTTCCCGAAGCTGCTGCGCGTGCTCGTGTTCTACCGCGGCCAGGTGGGCTACGCCCCGACCGTGTCCCAGGCGCTGAAGCAGGTGGGTATCCACTCTGACGCAGCCCAGGAAGTCGAAGTGGTGGACGAAAACGCACCACAGGGTGAGGCTGAAACTACCCCCGCTGAGGAAAACAAGGAAGCCACACCGGAGGGTGATAACGCGCCGAAGGTAAACCGTGACGAGGCCCTGAACGGGATCAATGATGCTCTTCGTAACCTGGAGAGTGCCCGCAACGGTTCCTTCGAGGAGTACGGTCGCGCCATCGACCAACTCGACCGTGCAGTGGCTGAGTACCAGAAGGCGCAGTAACGGGTTATAGTTATCTCGTCCCCCCAGGACCGGGTGCATCGCGCGAAGTGGGCGCGCGATGCACCATTTTTGTATCTAGCATGGTGTTTACAACCAACTCTTTGAGAGAAAGGCTGGATAGACCATGGGACGTTTTGACGGAAAAGTAGCGCTTGTGACCGGTGGTGCATCGGGAATGGGCGCAGCAGACTGCAAACTCTTCGTCGAAGAAGGCGCAAAGGTTGTCATCGCTGACCTCAACGAAGAGATCGGCGGGGAACTGGCAAACGAGCTCGGCGACAACGCAATTTTTGTGAAGCTCAACGTTGCCGACGAACAGGACTGGAAGGACGCCATCGCGGCGACGAACGAGGCGTTCGGCCGCCTGGACATCTTGGTGAACAACGCCGGCATCCTTCAGATGACGGGAGTGGAGGACACCACCCTGGAGCAGTTCCAGAAGATCATGGCCGTCAACGTGGACGGCGTGTTCTTGGGCATGAAGTACGCCATCCCGGAGATCCGTAAGCAGGGCGGCGGCGCGATCATCAACATGTCGTCCACCGCGGGCCTGGAAGGCCAAGTCAGTGCGACCGGCTACGTGGCATCCAAGTGGGCAGTGCGCGGCATGACCAAGACGGTCGCCGCCGACGTTGCCGACGAGAACATCCGCATCAACTCCGTCCACCCGGGCGCGATTGCAACCCCGATGACGGCAGATTCCCTTGTAGAGGGTGCACCGCTTCCGCTCGCAGCAGCGAACCGTCCGGGCCGCGCCGAGGAGGTTGCGAAGACGGTGCTGTTCCTCGCGTCCGACGACGCGTCCTACATCAACGGCGCAGAGATTGCTGTCGACGGCGGCCTGACCCTGGGCGCCTCGAAGCACATCTACGGCATCCTCGGCCAGCTCGCTGCCCAGCAGTAACGGCAGTAGTAGCGGTAGCGGCAGTAGTAGGGAAGCCCCGATAATTGGATCGCACCAAACCGTCGTGAACAGGCGGTTTGGTGCTCTCTGTCGGTGTATGTATAGTAAGTCCACGTTGCTGGTTACGGCGACAGGCGAAAATCACATATTGCGCCCGACGCGGGGTGGAGCAGCTCGGTAGCTCGCTGGGCTCATAACCCAGAGGTCGTAGGTTCGAATCCTGCCCCCGCTACCAACTTCCAAGCCCCTACCAGGAGAAACACTGGTAGGGGCTTTAGTTATTTCTCTTAAGGCGCACGTCCTGGGACTCAAATCGGGACTTTAGCGATGGCATTTTGTCACTTAAGCCGGTTTGGAAGTGATGGGGTTAAGTGACAATTTTCGATTTTGTGACCTTGGATGACTGTGTCGTTTTGAGGAGTCGTCTGCACGGATTTCAGAAGTCCTCTGTACTATCGCCATCCACTCCGGAGAGGCCGCGGGCGTTCGTCCACTTCATCTGGAACGCGATTCGACAGAGCGCATTCAATACGATGGTCTTTTTCTCCCTGCGAAGGATGGGGGCAGTTTAGGGTGCCAGGGTGTTGACCAGATCGAGGAATTCCTCAGCGTAGGCAATTTGCTTGCGTAGCTTTTCGTAGCGGGTGCGCGTCTCCTCACGAATGTCGGCAAGGGTGGCCTTGGCATTACTCCGTGCCTGCTGTGCGGTATCACTGTCCTGCCCGCCATCTGAACTATGAAGAATCTCCGCAGCTTCCAGGAATTCCCGCATCTGATCCAGAGTAAACCCCAGCGGTTTCATCCGTCGCACCAGCAAAACACGACGTACATCAGCCTCACTATAAAGCCTGAACCCACCAGGGCTACGCCCCGATGGGGTAATCAGGCCGACGTTGTCATAATAACGCAAGGTGGGAATCGACAACCCCGTCTGGTCAACGACCTCGCCGATCTTGAAATTACTGTTTTGCATTGCCTGTTCTCCTTCACGGTGATGTTGCCCACGGGTTCCTGTGCCTGGGTTGGCGGTTGAGTAAAACTCCCGCTACCATGACCACCATCACCAAACCTAAAGTTACTAGAGGGTTGGATTCCTTTCGGGCGTTCGCCCAGTTACCTATCCCCTCAAAGATTGGACATCTATGACTGAAACTAGCACGGCGGCCCCCCGCCCCCTCCTGAGTCCAGACGGCGCTGATGCCCCTACCGGGATCATCGCATCCTTCCGTTACGCATTTTCTTCCCCCGCCCGTATCCGTATAGAGATTCTGGCCGGACTGGCGGTATCCCTGGCGCTGATCCCTGAGGCCATTGCCTTTTCCATCCTTGCCGGTGTTGACCCAGCCATGGGTCTGTTTTCCTCGGTAGTCATGGCCATTGCGATCGCCTTTACCGGTGGCCGCCCGGCAATGATCACCGGCGCCACCGGGGCTATTGCCCTAGTCATTGCTCCTGTGGCGCGTGGTTACGGGATGGATTATTTCATCGCCACCGTCCTGTTGGGCGGTGTCCTACAAATCGTGCTCGGCGCCCTCGGTGTGGCGAAACTTCAGCGTTTTATCCCCCGATCGGTGATGCTGGGTTTCGTCAATGCACTGGGCATTATGATTTTCACCGCCCAACTCGAACACCTCATTGATGTGCCTTGGATAGTCTACCCACTCGTCGGCTTGGGTGTGGTGATCATGATTCTCTTCCCCAAGCTCACCAGTGTGATCCCCGCCCCGCTGGTCACGATTATCGTGCTCACCGGTTTGGTCATTGCCGCCGGTTTGACTGTCCCGACGGTCTCGGACATGGGCAAGATGCCGGAGACCTTACCGTCCCTGTTTATTCCGAACGTGCCGTGGACGTTGGAGACCCTGCAGATCATCGCGCCTTATGCCCTGGCCATGGCCGTGGTCGGTCTCATGGAATCGTTGATGACCGCCAAGCTCGTCGATGACATCACCGACACCCACTCCGATAAAACTCGTGAATCCTGGGGACAGGGGGTGGCTAATATTGCCTCCGGTTTCTTCGGCGGCATGGGTGGCTGCGCGATGATCGGCCAGACCATGATCAACGTCCGCGAATCCGGGGCACGTACCCGCCTATCCACCCTGTTAGCCGGTGTGTTCCTGCTGGTCCTGGTCCTGGCACTGGGCGACATCGTTGGCATGATCCCGATGGCTGCGCTGGTGGCAATCATGATCATGGTCTCGGTCGGCACCATCGACTGGCACTCGGTGCATCCACGCACCCTTAAACTCATGCCGGTCTCTGAGACCATTGTTATGGCCGTGACGATTATTGCCACCCTAGCCACCAGCAACCTGGCCATTGGTGTGGTGTTGGGTGTGGTCACCGCGATGATCATGTTCGCCCGTCGGATGGCACATATCGCTTCCATTGAAAAGGTCTCCGAGATCGACGGCGACGGCGATGGCGAGATTGATACTCGTACCTACCGGGTGCATGGCCAGTTGTTTTGGGCATCAAGCAATGACCTGGTTTATCGCTTTGATTACACCGATTCTGCCCGTCATATCACTATTGATCTCACTGAGGCGGAGATCTGGGATGCCTCCACGGTCGCGACCTTTGACGCGATTACGCAGAAGTTCCAGGACAGAGGCAAAACCGTGTCCATTATCGGGCTCGACGGTCCCAGTCAGGACCGGCTGAACCGCCTGTCTGGCCGGCTTGGCACCGGCCACTAACATCCCCCGACTCGAGCACATCGACTTGGCGCCCCAACTTATAACCGGGGCGCCAGTTTATTGGTGCTGTTGCAAAGTTGGGGCATAGGAAGAGCATAAAAGAAGCGTAGCGGTTAACCGCTACGCTGTGTTGTGGGGATTTTTACTTTTTACGGTGCACGTGTTCTAGTTAGTGGTTCGTTTCTTTCCTCGGGTGATTGCGACGGTATTCCTCGACTAAGTGAGCAATACCCGGCGCAGCCTGGGACAACATCCAGGTCATAAGCGCTATAAGAACCCCTATGACGATAAGTGTTAACGCCAACCAGCCCAGTGTTGGGCCGATGCCGTTGGCCTCCTGGACGTGACCCCACAAGGCAGACACGCCGTCGGGTATGCCGAGCATACTTAGCAGCCCGTTCCCCAAGGCTCCGACAGCAACGAGTGCGATAGCAACGAAGAGAACACTGGCTGCAATCCACGAGGCAGACATGCAGGCCTTAATAAAGTTCGTGTTCGACTTTTCCATGTCGTCGTTGTACTTTTTGCGCTCTGCACGTATCTTCTCCAGCAGCTTTTCGTTGGACTCCTTCTCCTGGAGCAGGGCGCTGCGAGCCTTCTTAGATGCTTCTGCTGCCTTGTGCAGGCTTTCGGACTCTTTCGACATTGCCTCAGATACAGCTACTTCTACCAGCGGTTCCAGGCTAGAAGTCAGGCTCGAAGTCATCTGAGCGTTCAGGCTCTGGGCTACTGCTTGGCTGGAATCCTTGTCGAGATGGATGGGGCTTTCGGCTGCTTTGAGTACCAGCTGTTGCATCCTTGTCAGACGCGACATCTGCTCGCTTATCTCGATTAGGTACCCTTTTACCCCCTCCAGGCCGTTGGGCAGATCCTCGATGTTCCTTATCAGCCCGGTGATCATCTGCTGCACTTCCATCATCGTTACTTGGAAGTGACTGCTGCTCACGTAGTTCTTGTTTGCGGCGAGATTGCTTTTTACGTTCCTTAATTCGCTTTCCGCTTGCGTCAACCTCGTCGAGAAGGGTTGCGTCCCTTAGTGTGGTGTAACGCTTGCT
>NZ_KV787047.1:3816-4563 GCF_001806995.1 Corynebacterium sp. HMSC11D10 | reverse complement strand
GTGCCGTTGGCCCAGATGATTTCCTTCTCCTCATCAACGGTGATCGTGCCGTTGAACGCACCGTGGACAGAGTCACGTCGCAGCAGGGAGGCACGCTTGATGATGTCAATGTCACCCTTCTTGCGCACCACCACCGCACGCAGGCGCACACCGCCGTACATTGCCTCGCGGGCAATCAGGATACGGGCAAGCAGGCGGCCGATGCGGCCGAAGCCGTAGAGCACGACGTCGCGTGCATCGAGCTCGGAGGAGGTGCCGATGACGTCAGCGAGCTGCGCCTCGAGGAAGGCACGCAGATCCTTCTCGTCGGAGTGCTTGAACTCCTTTGCCAGGCGGCCAAGGTCGATCGAAGCGGTGCCGAGATCCATCTCCACCAGCTCGCGCAGGATCGGGAGTGTCTCGTCGAGCGGGAGCTCCTTTTCATCGATACGACGCGCGTAGCGGTGTGCCTTGATGATCTCGATGTCAGTCACACCCACCAGCAGGCGACCGTAAACCGAGGTGACCGCGTTGTGTTCGCGGTGCAGGCGACTGATCAGCGGCAGCATCTCCTGGGCGAGGGTGAGCTTATGGTTCCAGTCGTCGCGGGGGTTTGTGGTTTCGGTCAACGTTGCTCCTTCAGCGTGTTGGATTCGGGGGCAACTTCAGCCCCACACCGCCATTTACTTTAGCGCAGGACAGCGCGATACTTGGAGGGGTCCGCCTCGGGGGCAAACTTGGGGGCCTGATCCTTATCGACGAGCACCG
>NZ_KV787047.1:2711-2816 GCF_001806995.1 Corynebacterium sp. HMSC11D10 | reverse complement strand
CTTCAGCCCCACACCGCCATTTACTTTAGCGCAGCACGTCCCGATATTTGGAGGGGTCCGCCTCGGGGGCGAACTTGGGGGCCTGATCCTTATCGACGAGCACCG
>NZ_KV787047.1:1622-1711 GCF_001806995.1 Corynebacterium sp. HMSC11D10 | reverse complement strand
GGTCAATTCCTGCACCTTCTCGCCGAACTCGCCGTCAAGGCGCTCGCGGATCTCGGCCCAGGAGCCGGTGAAGGTGGCCTCGATGTCCT
>NZ_KV787047.1:1118-1602 GCF_001806995.1 Corynebacterium sp. HMSC11D10 | reverse complement strand
CGCTCATTGTCCAGCGCGCCGGCCAGATCCTGCGATGCGTTGGCTGCGATGAGTTCCGCCGCCGCCACGAGCGACGACGGGGACGCCTGCTTGGTCAATTCCTGCACCTTCTCGCCGAACTCGCCGAACTCGCCGGTCTCGCCGTCAAGGCTCTCGCGGATCTCTGCCCAGGAGCCGGTGAAGGTGGCCTCGATGTCCTCGTACAGTGCCTCGAGCTGCGATTCACCCTGCTCCAGCGCAATCTCGTCGAGGTAGCCGGGCCCATGCTCCACGATCCCGTCAAGCACTCCCTCGAGCGAGGCAACCTTGTGCGTCGCCAGGCCGGTAGCCAGCATGTCGTCCGGGCTCAAGCGGTAGCCCGTCAGCGCCAAAAACGCGCCGAGCGCCTGCGACGGGTGCTTCGGCAAGTTCTGCAGCAACCACGACATGCCCACGTCCGTGACGTAGCCAATGTTCATCTCCGGCATGGACGCAAACGCATCCT
>NZ_KV787047.1:579-1098 GCF_001806995.1 Corynebacterium sp. HMSC11D10 | reverse complement strand
CTCCCTCGAGCGAGGCAACCTTGTGCGTCGCCAGACCGGTGGCGAGCATGTCATCGGGGGTAAGCCGATACCCCGTCAGCGCCAAAAACGCCCCAAGCGCCTGCGACGGGTGCTTCGGCAAGTTCTGCAGCAACCACGACATACCCACATCCGTGATGTAGCCGATGTTCATCTCCGGCATGGACGCAAACGCATCCTCGGTGACCACCATGTGCGAACCGTGCGCCGACACCCCCATGCCACCGCCCATGATCACGCCGCTGCACAGCGCGATGTACGGCTTGGGGTAGTTCGCAATGTCTAAGTTCATGGCGTACTCGTCGGCAAAAAACGTATCGACCTCATCCAGGCGCCCCTCGAGGACACCGTCGCGCGCGGCACGGACGTCGCCACCAGAGCAAAAGTGCTTGGCCGAGGACTGGATGACAACTTGGGCGACGGTGTCGTCGTCACGCCAGCGCTTCAGCGTTTCGTCGATGGCGCGCGCCATCTCCGGGTTCAGAGAATTCAGGGCCTTGG
>NZ_KV787047.1:0-559 GCF_001806995.1 Corynebacterium sp. HMSC11D10 | reverse complement strand
GCGCGATGTACGGCTTGGGGTAGTTCGCAATGTCCAAGTTCATGGCGTACTCGTCTGCGAAAAACGTATCGACCTCATCCAGGCGTCCCTCGAGGACACCGTCGCGCGCGGCACGGACGTCGCCACCAGAGCAAAAGTGCTTGGCCGAGGACTGGATGACAACTTGGGCGACGGTGTCGTCGTCACGCCACTGCTTCAGGATCTCATCGATGGCGCGTGCCATCTCCGGGTTCAGAGAATTCAGGGCCTTGGGGCGGTCGAGGGTGATCACCCCGGTCGTGCCGCGTACTTCGGTCTTCACAAACTCAGTCATGCCGCCCAGTGTTCCACATCACACCGGTATGGTGTGGGCAATGCAGACGCCACGACTGATCGCACTCGACATGGACGGCACCCTCCTCACCCCGCAAGGCCAGGTGCCCAAGCGCTTTTGGCAGCTTGACGACGACGCCACCGCCCAGTCCGTCACCATCACCCCCGCCTCCGGCCGCCAACTGGCAACACTGCAACGCATGTTCCCCGCATGCGAGACGTTCATCGCCGAAAACGGCGCGGTGGT
>NZ_KV787046.1:0-5940 GCF_001806995.1 Corynebacterium sp. HMSC11D10 | reverse complement strand
CTCATCCGTCAAGCATGTCGCGACTCATGACATTGCGGAGGATGTGGGATTTGAACCCACGAGGGTCGTGAAACCCGCACGCGTTCCAGGCGTGTGACATAGGCCGCTAGTCGAATCCTCCAGCGAACAACCTCCCCGGCATGCACCGGCGAAGCGTCTTTGGACATGGTAATGCACACACCCCACAAGACCAAAACCGCAGCGTGGCCCGGCGCAGGTTGTGTTCTGGCGGAAGAGATGGCTACAGTGTCAGGCAGGATCTCACGCGGTGTTATCTTGTGAACTCCCCCAGGGCGGGAACGCAGCAAGGGTCAGCGAGCTCTAGCAGGTGCGTGGGGTCCCTTTTTCATGTTCGGGGACGGATAGGCCGGTACGATGGTGGGCACGCAAAATTCGCCTTCGAACATCTGGAGTGATGATGTCTCTCAAGGACCTGGACGCAGCCCAGTTCAACGAACTCGCCGAGCGCACTCGCGCACAGTACGAGGAACTCAAGGCCCGAAACCTCAACCTGAACCTGACGCGTGGCAAGCCGTCCGCAGAGCAGCTCGGGTTCTCCGACGCGCTGCTGTCGCTGCCGGGGGCGGACGACTACACCGACAAGACCGGCGCTGACGTGCGCAACTACGGCAACCTCGACGGCATTGCGGACATCCGCGAGCTCTGGGCCGAGGCCCTCGGCGTCGCCCCGGAGAACGTCGTCGCGGGTGATTCCTCGAGCCTGAGCATCATGTTCGACCTCGTCTCCTTTGCCTACATCTGGGGCACCAACGATTCGCCACGCCCCTGGAAGGACGAGGAAACCGTCAAGTGGATCTGCCCGGTGCCGGGCTACGACCGCCACTTCACCATCGTCGAGCACTTCGGCTTTGAGATGATCCAGGTGCCGATGACCCCGACCGGCCCCGACATGGACCTCGTCGAAGAATTGGTGAAGGATCCGCAGGTGAAGGGCATGTGGTCGGTGCCGATCTTCGGTAACCCCACCGGCATCACCTACTCCGCCGAGACCATCGAGCGCCTCTGCGCCATGGAGACCGCCGCGCCAGACTTCCGCCTGATCTGGGACAACGCGTACGCAATCCACACGCTGACCGACGAATTCCCGGACAACCCGAACGTTCTCGAGATCTCCGCGAAGCATGGCAACCCGAACCGCTTCTGGTACATGTCGTCCACCTCCAAGATCACGCTCGCAGGCTCGGGCGTGGCGTTCTTCGCCTCCTCGAAGGAGAACCTGGACTGGTACAACAGCCACGCTGGCGTGCGCGGCATCGGCCCGAACAAGGTCAACCAGTTGGCACACGCTCGCTTCTTTGGCGATGTCGACGGCCTGCGCGCCCACATGCTCAAGCACTCCGGTTCGCTCGCCCCGAAGTTCGAGGCTGTCATCGGCATCCTCAAGGAGCGCCTCGGCGAGTACAACGTCGCCGAGTGGACCGAGCCGACCGGCGGCTACTTCATCTCCCTGGACGTCAAGGACGGCTCCGCCAAGCGCGTCTGGGAACTGGCCAAGGAAGCCGGCATCACCCTGACCAAGGCTGGCATGTCCTTCCCGGGCGGCATCGACGACAACGACGAGAACATCCGCCTCGCACCGTCCTTGCCGCCGCTGGACGAGGTCCGCACCGCCATGGACGGCGTTGCCACCTGCGTGCTGCTCGCATGCATCGAGGCGCATGAAAACTGATCAGGTCGCCGCATGGCTCGGGTCGTTCATGGACATCGAGCTCATGCTTATCGACGACGCCGCCGTCGCCCTCACCACCATCAACACCACCCCCGCGGCCTGCACCGTCGGCTTCTCCCAAGTCGACACCGGCCTGGTCATCGACGGGGATGGGGCGACTGATGTGCGGTGTGAGATTGTGACGGTAGGTGGGGTCGTCGATAAGCAACTGCCCGGGCGCGCCGTCGTTGCTGCTGCCCGTGCCATTGAGCGCCTCGGCATCCCCGCACAACCCGGCGTGCTGCTCGAAGGCGCCCTCGACGAACTCGGCACCACCGCACGCCACGGCTGGCTGCGCGAACCCGAACTCTTCGACCGCGGCACACCGCTCTACCGCGAACCCGACCGACTCACGCTGCTGCTCGAACTCGTCGCGCTTACCGACGACGAATACACCATCGCCCGCGACCAAGGCCTCGACGTCCTAACCCGCAGGTTGCGACGCCGCGGCACCAACACCACCGAATGGAATCGCGCGGCCGAGTAAGGTAGCCCGCGTGGCTCTGTACAGGAAATACCGCCCCGCAACATTCGGCGAAGTCGTCGGCCAAGAACAGGTAACCCGGCCGCTGTCCACCGCACTGGACAACGACCGCATCTCACACGCCTACCTGTTCTCCGGCCCACGAGGCTGCGGCAAAACATCATCCGCCCGCATCCTCGCGCGCTCACTCAACTGCGCCGAAGGACCAACCTCCACCCCCTGCGGCGTCTGCCCCTCCTGCGTCTCCCTCGCCCCCGGCGGCTCCGGAAACCTCGACGTCATGGAAATCGACGCAGCCTCCCACGGCGGCGTCGAAGACATGCGCGACCTGCGCGAACGTGCGTTGTACGCGCCCAGCGACTCACGCTATCGCGTCTTCATCATCGACGAAGCCCACATGATCTCCAAAGAGGGCAACAACGCGCTGCTCAAAATCGTCGAAGAACCACCCGCCCACCTCATCTTCATCTTCGCCACCACCGAACCCGAAAAGATGCTGGGCACCATCCGCTCGCGCACCCACAACTATCCATTCCGCCTGCTTGCACCCCAAGCCATGCGCTCCCTTCTCGAGCGCATCGTTGCCGACGAAGGCGTCACCGTCGACGAAAACGTCTACCCCCTGGTCATCCGCGCCGGTGGCGGCTCCCCGCGCGACACCCTGTCCATCCTCGACCAGCTGCTCGCCGGCGCCGGACCCGACGGGCTGACCTACGACCTTGCCCTGCCACTGCTGGGCGTCACAGACCTCACACTTCTCGACGCCGCCGTCGACGCCATCGCATCCGGCGACGGCTCCGCCATGTTCCGCACCATCGACGAAGTCATCGAATCCGGCCACGAACCCCGCCGCTTCGCCCTCGACCTCCTCGACCGCATGCGCGACCTCCTCCTGATCCGCACCGTCCCCGACGCATTCGGGCAAGGGCTTGTCGACGCCCCCACCGACCGCTCCGAAATCCTCAAACACCAAGCCGAACTCTTCACCCCCGCCCATCTGTCCGCCCTGGCCACCGAAGTCAACGACCGTCTCCCCGACCTCGCTGGCGCCACCTCGCCCCGCTTGCTCCTGGAAATCATGATGGCGCACCTCCTCACCGTCAGCGTCGGCGGCGGTGCGCTGGGTGCTGGCGGTGGTGCTGGTGTTGGCTCTGCTGGTGCTGGTGCTGGTGCTGGTGCTGGCGCTGCGGGTGCTGGCTCTGCTGGTGCTCCCTCCGGCGTTACTGGCGCCGCTGGCGGGGGAGGCGCTGCCGCCGCCGCAGCCGCTGCAGCCGCCGCCGCGAGCTCCCGCACCGCCTCGCGCAAACCCGCGCCCGCGCCCGCACAGCCTGCGCAGCAACAGCCAACTCCCGAACCGCAAGCCGCGGCTGCTCAACCGGCACCCGAGCAGCGAGCGCAGCAGACGCCGCCGCCCGAACCACAGCAGCCCGCGCCGGCCCAGTCGCAGCCGACCCCGGAACCGCAGCCAGCGCCGCAGCCGGAACCGCAGCGTGAACCCGAACCTGCCCAACCCGCGTCGCAGCAATCCGCGCCGCAACAGGCCGCGCCACAACAGGCCGCGCCACAACAGGCCGCGCCACAACCGGACACGGACGACCTATACCAGCGCATCGAGCGCGACTGGACCCGCCTGCGCCAATCCGTCGGCGCACGCAACCAGGTCGCCGAAATCATGCTGACGGAGGCGAAACCGCTCGGCTTCGACAACGACACCCTCGTCGTCGGCCATCACACCGGAGCGCTCGCCGACCGCATCAACGCCGAACGCAACAACGCAGACATCGTCGCCGTATTCACCGAAAAGCTCGGCACGCCAATCAAGGTCCGCTGCGTGGTCGGCACCAACCCCGACGCCGCCCACGTCAAGCGGCCAGAACCGAGGGAGGTGTGGAATCCGGGGGAGGGGTCGTCGACAAGCGAAAAGCCCGAAGACCCTGCCCCCGCCAACAGTTGGCAAGCCGCAGTCGCCGCAGCCAGCCAAAAAGCCGCCGAACGAGCCCAACGCGAACGCGACGACATCCCACCACCACCCGAACCGGCCGAACCCTACGAAGAAGCTGAACCCGAATACACACGCGAAGACGAAGAACGCGACATGGCCCAAGAAGCACGCGACGGAGAACGAACCGCCGACCGCCGCGACGCCACCGAAGTCGCCATGGACCTCCTCGCCGCCGAACTCGGAGCCAAACCCCTCTAAGCGACGCGTACAATGGCCCACGGAGCTTTACCAACAAACGAAAGGTTGCAACCATGACCCAGCCACAGGACATGCAGGAACTCATCCGCCAAGCCGCCGAAGTGCAGGCCGCACTCCAGCAGGCACAGATGGAACTGCTGCAGACCGAGGTCACCGGCACCGCAGGCGGCGGCCTCGTTGCTGTCACCATGACCGGCGGCGCTGAAATCACCGACCTGACCATCAAGCCGGAAGCCGTTGACCCGGAGGACGTCGAGACGCTGCAGGACCTCATCCTCGCCGCATACCGCGACGCCCACGACCAGGCCGGCAAGCTCGCCGAAGAGAAGATCGCCCCGCTCACCGGCGGCGCAATGGGTGGCGGCGCACCGCAGGGTGGTGCCCCGCAGGCAGGCCCGGGCGAGATCCCGTTCGGCGGCATCGTCTAACCTGTCGCTTTCCGCGTCCGGCCGGCCTGGTCGGGCGCGTTTTTCATGCCACGAAAGGAACCCCCGCGTGTTTGAAGGACCGCTGCAAGACCTTATCGACGAATTCTCGTGCCTCCCCGGCATCGGCCCCAAATCCGCGCAACGTATCGCGTTTCATTTGCTGAAGACGGAGCCGGAGGACATCGATAGGCTGCGCGCCGCCCTGGCCGCCGTGCGCGACGGGGTGACGTTTTGCCGCATCTGCAACAACGTCTCGCGCGAGGAAGTGTGCCGCATCTGTGCCGATTCGGGCCGCGACAAGACGCTGGTGTGCGTGGTGGAGGACGCGAAGGACATCCAGGTCATTGAGCGCACGGGGGAGTATTCGGGCCGTTACCACGTATTGGGTGGGTCGTTGGATCCGTTGGCGAATGTCGGCCCGAAGGACCTGGCCATCGCGCCGCTGTTGCAGCGCATTGGCGGTGTGCTTGACGACGTCGACGGCGCCGACAACCCCGACGTCACCGAAGTCATCTTGGCTACCGACCCTGATACGGAGGGGGAGGCGACGGCGTCGTATTTGGCGCGTCTGTTGAAGGACTTCCCGTCGCTGACGGTGTCGCGCTTGGCGTCGGGTATGCCGCTTGGTGGGGACTTGGAGTTTGTCGACGAGCTCACGCTCTCCCGCGCGTTAACCGGGCGCCTCAAGCTGTGATTTGTGGATAACTCTTTACTTTTCGACGACTCCACGCCCAGTTATCCACAGGCCAGGTGCAATTTCTCTGTTGACGGTTTAGCGTTTTATGTATGAATTCGTTCGAGGTGTTAGTGCAGGCGATGTCGGCCGCAGCGTTAGAGACGCTGGCCGACTTCGACCTTGATGTTGCACTCGCCTCGGGCTTCGCACCGGACCGGGCGCGTGCCTGGTCGCGGCTGCGGGATGTGTACTTCGGGCGCACCAAGTTCACGCGCAAACAGAAGACAGCAAGTTCTTTAGCGCGAGGTTTCTCCCTCGACGAGCTGGCGCTGATCGAGCGTCGCATCGCACCGGTCAAAGATGCGTCCCAGCGGTGGGCGCTGCGCCTTGCCTTACTTGAGGTCGAAGGTGGCTACCGGGCGA
>NZ_KV787045.1:0-1102 GCF_001806995.1 Corynebacterium sp. HMSC11D10 | reverse complement strand
CGTGCCAGCAAATCATCGACCACAACCTCGCGCCGAATCTGCAGGTCATCTCCCGCATCCAGGCCGACATCGCCCGCAACGGTAACGCCGAAGCCAACACCCCAACACCACAAACAGGCCAGGCTCGGGTAGTCGATATCGCCGCAATGCCAGAAGCAGTGTTCCTGCGCCCTGCAAGCTACTACGACACCCCGAAGCAGGAGGACTAACCCATCATGACCACGATCCATCTTGACGATGACATCCGTGCAACGCTGCGCAAGCTGCGGCTTTCAACCTTCGCTGATACCTTCTTCGCACTTGCCAGTGCAGATGAAGCAAACACCGAGTTGCCTGAAGAGATATTTCTCAAAGCCGTGGAAGAAACCGCCCACAAACGTCGCGCGCAAAACATCACCAAAGCCATCACCCAAGCAAAGTTCCGGTACCCAGGTGCAACACTTGCCGAGCTGATAAACGTCGAAGAACGCGGCCTGAACCTTCGTCAACTCAAACGCATCGCTGCAACACCCTGGCGTGAAAACCCCGGAAACGTCCACCTCCTAGCCCCAACAGGGGCAGGCAAGACATACATCGCCTGCGCCATCGGAGTTGCTGCATGCCAGGCTGAATACAGCGTTGCGTACTACCGGCTCGACCAGCTTGTAGATGAATTAGCGGCCTTCCCGCCGACAGATGAGCGTTACGTAACCAAGATGCGCAGGCTACAAAACACTGACGTGCTCATCCTTGATGATTTCCTGACCATTGGAATCAACCAACGCGGGCAAGAAGACCTAACGAAGATCATATTCGACCGCGATGGCAGGCTGCCGACGATCATCGTTTCCCAAACCACTGCCGCATACTGGGTACAAAAACTTCCCGACCCAGTCGCAGCTGACTCCCTCGTCAGCAGACTCAACACCGGCCAACGCGTCGAACTCGGTGAATACGACATGCGCCACTTCCTAGCCACCCAACTAGAAACCGAGTAACACACCACCATCAACAGGCCCCGCGACGAGCAGCAGCCCCAACCCGTCGCGGGGCCCTACCAACTACCCGGAATCCAGCCCTACCACCGTTTCGGAATACCCCTACCAACTACGCGCACTCAGCA
>NZ_KV787044.1:640-20681 GCF_001806995.1 Corynebacterium sp. HMSC11D10 | reverse complement strand
GGGGGGGTGGGAGGGGGCGGGTGGGAGTGGGCTGGCGGTAGTGGCGGGCGGGTGGGTTTAGGGGCCGGGGAGGTAGAGGTCGTCGATAAGCCGTTGCGGAAAGAAGGAGGTCCGGCCACGGAAGTTCGACTCAGCCACCCTAGGTGGCTCAAGAACCGGCAACAGGTTCTTGGCGGTTTTGAGTTTCTCGCGGATTCGGCGCAAAACGTCGGCCTCGCTCAGGTCGAGATCCCGGGTATGGACACGCAGCACGGAATACCCCTGTTCGCGGAGCCAATCCTCGCGAACAACCTGATCCTTATAGACCTGGTCGGGGTTGGTATTGAGTTTGATACGGCCGTCGATTTCGACGATCAGATTCTCCTCGACGAGCAGGTCGACGCGATACTTGCCGATCAACACCTGCGCACGACACCGGAACCCCGCCGTTTCGATGAGGATGCGCGTGCGAGTTTCGTACGGAGACTCCGAAAGGTTCGTGGCCTTCTCCAACGCCTCGCGAGCCCGACCAATACCGCGAGTGCGCTGCATGCGCCGCATTACCGCACGGCACTCCCCCTTGATGATCTCAGTGTTAAACGAGTTATGTCTGGAAAGCAGACTCTCAAACGCAACAATGCCGTCAAGCAAATCTCCATCGCGGGCAACATCGATGGCGGTACGGATAGGGTTGGTGAAGCGAAGGTTGCCGCGAACCATAATGTCACTGTCTGCGAGGACAGTACGTTTGTACTGGTAACCGATGTCCTGTTCGCCTAGGCCCGGTGGCTTGCCGTGCTTCAGCGCAACCCCCACGACCTCTTTGTATTTGCTGACGAGCCACACGTCGCAAACCCGCGCGGCAGAGCGACTGACTAGAACGGCCTTCTTCGCTTGCGTCGAAGCGGCGCAGCAGCGGAGAAACTCCTGTTCGTAACGCCTAAGTGTGAGCCAAGTGCTCTTCTGTATGTAGATGGACTTGGTGAGCTGCTCGAGTTCGCGGTTGTTGATTTGGGTGAACGTTGTGTCGTCGCTACTCGCCACCCGACGAATATCGACGAGCAGTTCCACCAGCTCGTTTTTGCGGTCGCTGTCCATAATCCCCCCTTATGTCTGAACTAGCCCCCGCCGGGAACCTTACCCGACATGCCGGAGTTCGGTGGGCCGAATGCGCTCCGGACAGCTCCCAGACGCAAAGATGGTGAGAATACAACGGTGAAGATGCCGATTTTTGGCCATCTTCACCGTTGCATTCTCACCATTTGGGAGGGGGCGGGCGGCACCGGCGGCACCCGCCCCGCAAGCCCCTACGCGTCGCGGGACTCGAGCGCCACCAGGCCCGCGATCCAGAGCCCCACCGCCCACACGGCGAAGACCAGCAGCGATACGCCGAGGCCCCAGTGGCCGTTGGGCTGGTTGACCATGAAGGAGGTGAGGTTGCCGAAGGGCAGGAACTTGGCCACGTCGGCACCGAAGCGCGGGATGAAGCCGACGATGGTTTCTACCAGCAGCATCATGCTGATGCAGGCCACGATGGTGCCGGAGGTGTTGCGCACCAGCCAGCCGACGCCCTGGGTGAACATGGTGATCAGCGCCATGCCGAGGGGGACGGCCCAGAGGGCGCGTTGGGTGGCGGGGTTGGTGGTCCAGTTGGCGGGGACGGAGGCGGTGAGGTCGCCAAGAATGAAGGCGAGCACCAGCGCGACCAGCGCCACGATAGCGGCCAATACGGCCCCGAGCAGCACCTTCGCTACGGCGAGTTGCCAGCGTTGGGCGACGACGCGGAAGTTGGTGGCGGGGATGCCGTAGCGGTATTCGGTGGTGACGGTCATGGCGGCCTGCACGATCACGATGATGGCGATGGTGGTTGCCACGGATGCGATGACGGTCAGGGGCGCGTAGGGCATGCCGCTGGTGCGGGAGGCGTAGCCGAATAGGAGGCCGTAGAGGGCGGAGATGACCAGGGTGATGCCGGTGGTCCAGAAGAAGGATGCGGTGGTGCGCAGTTTGGTCCACTCGGCTTGGATGAGGTTATGCATTGGGGGCCTCCGCGGATACGTACTGGGCTTGATCTTGGGTGCTGTGCATGTAGGCCTCTTCGAGGGAGGCGCGGCGTTCGGTGAGTTCGGCGAGTTGGATGCCGGCTGCGAAGGCGAGGGCGCCGATGTCGTCGGAGGTGCGGTCGGCGATTTCGAGCGTTTCGCGCCCTTCACTATCGACGACGCGCCTAAACGGCACCCCACCCAACGCCGCTTCGAGCGCTTGCGTGTCTGCGGCGCGCACCACGGTGGTCACGCCGGAGTTGTTACGGATGAATTCGGCGACGGAGGTGTCGGCGACGAGGCGGCCGCGGCCGATGATGATGAGGTTGTCGGCGGTTTGGGCCATCTCGGCGAGGAGGTGGGAGGACACGAGCACGGTGCGGCCCTCCGCTGCCAGGGACTTCAGTAGGCCGCGGACCCAGCGGATGCCGGCGGGGTCGAGGCCGTTGACGGGTTCGTCGAGGATGAGGTATTCGGGGTCGCCGAGCAGTGCGGCGGCGATGCCGAGACGCTGGCCCATGCCGAGGGAGAATCCGCCGACGCGCTTGCCGGCGGCGTCGGTGAGGCCGACGAGGTCGAGGACTTCGTCGACACGCTTGCGCGCAATGCCGGCTGCCTGGGCTTGCCAGAGCAGGGTGGCGCGTGCGGACCGGTTGGGGTGGACCCCTTTGGCGTCGAGGAGGGCGCCGACTTTGCGGGTGGGGTTGGGGATGTTGCGGTAGGGGGTGCCGTCGATAAGCGAATGGCCTGAGGTGGGTTTATCCAGCCCCAGGATCATGCGCATGGTGGTGGATTTGCCGGCGCCGTTGGGGCCGAGGAAGCCGGTGACCACACCGGGTTTGACCGTGAAGGTGAGGTCATCGACGGCTTGGACGGAGCCGTAGCGCTTTGTCAGTCCTTGGACTTCAATCATGCGGTTTAGTATGCACCATCGCGCGCGCAAGCACTGTGTCTAGGGAGGCGGCGAAGGCGGGGTGCAGCGGGAAGTCGCGCAACGTGTCCAGGGGAACCCAGCGCAGTTCCTCGGATTCTTCGTTGGGGGTGGTGGGCAGGGGCTCGTCGCAAAGCGCGAGCACTGTTGTGTAGGACCAGTTGGGGAACTCCGCAGTGCGCAGCGTATCGACGACCGCCACCTCCCCGGGGTCAATCGCACACTCCTCCACTGACTCGCGGATGGCGGCCTCGGCGGGGGTTTCGTGCGAATCGATCGCGCCGCCGGGGATACCCCACGTGTCGCCCTGGGCGGTCCAGGCGGCGCGGTGTTGCAGCAGCACACGCGCGTTTTCGCCGGTCCCCGCGATAAGGAAGAGGCCAGCGGCCCCGTGAAGACCCCAGAATTTTGTGCCGTTGGGTGCGGTGACCCAGCCGTTTCCGTCGCCAAGCATGCCCCCACTGTAGGTGGAAGCGGTTATTATTGCGGAATGGTAATGCGGGCGACGGCCTCGGCTGCGGGGCTGGAGGAGACGAGCGCGGACGCATGGCTCGATGAGCTGGAGCCGCGCCGCGAACGTGCCCGCTTCTTGCAGGGGCGGCTTGTGCGGCCGATGGCGATGGGGCGCCGGGGCAAGGCGTTTCTACAGACCACGCCCGGCAAGTTGATCGTGGTGATGGTGGTGCTGACCACCTCGATGCTGGCGGCCGGGCTGTCCATGAGCCAGTCCATGTCGCTGCGCAACCAGTCGCTGGACACGGTGCTGAATGCCACGGAGCCGATGAGTGCGGCGGCGCACGTGCTGTCCACGTCGCTGCTGCGGGCGGATACGATCGCCGCGGGGTCCTACGTGCAGGCGGGGCCTATGTCGGAGGACGACATGCGCACGTATACGGCGGCGCTGGACCAGGCGGTCAGTTCCGCCTCCGAGATTTACAAGGGCGCGGTGGAGGCCGATTCTGCCTCGAGCCGGGAGATCGAGGACCTGGTGATTAACATCCAGCGCGACCTGCCCGTCTACAGCGGACTGAACGCGCGGGCGCAGGTGAACCAGCGCATGGGCAACCCGGTGGGCGTGGCGTACATGTCGCAGGCCAGCGCGATTATGCGTACGCGGATGCTGTCGGCGGCGCAGGAGATCAATACGCTCACCCGCCAGGACGTTGCCGACGAGATGCGCCGGCTATCCCAACCGCAGTGGGTGACCCTGTCCGGCTTCCTGGCGGCGCTGGGGTTCCTGTTGCTGGCGCAGTGGTGGCTGTGGCTGACGTTCCGCCGCCGTTTCAACCGTGGCTTCCTCGCCGCCACGCTGGCGCTGCTCATCGCGATCAGTTGGGCCGGGGTGTCTAACTTCCAGTCCTGGCGTTCCGGTTCCGTGGCGTACGCGCGGGCGGCGCAGCCCTGGGAGGAACTCACGGCGGCGCGCATCGACGCCCTGGAGACCCGCACCGACGAAACCTTCGCGCTGCTGCGCCGCGAAACCGCCGCCCAGTCCGCCCGCGACTTCACCGAGACCTACTCGTCGGTCGCCGGCGCGGTGCATACGGCGGAGGATTACGGCATGAGCGAGCAGCTTATCGACGACTCCCGCTCCCACCTCAACGCATGGTCCAACGAACACGCCGAACTGGTCGGGGCGCTGAACTCCGGCAGTTACGACCAGGCCGCGGCACTGCTGAGCACGCGTAGCGACGCCGACGGGGAGGCCTCCTTCCGTGGCCTCGACGGGTCCCTGGCGGAACTGATTGCGTCCTCGAGGGAGAACACGCGGCTCTACATTGCGGAGTCGTTGGACGCGACCCGGCGAGTCTCCGCCGCCGTGGCGCTACTGTCCGTGCTGGCAGTGGTGTGTATCTGGTGGGGCATCCGCCGCAGGTTGGGTGAGTACCTATGATGCGCGCTCGGTTCGGCTCGCGTGTGGTTGCGGCGTGTGCGGTGGCGGCGCTTGCGGTGCCGTCGTTGGTGGCGTGCGCCGGCGGTGAGGGGCATGAGGGGAAGGTATCGGCGACGATCGAAACGCCGTCGCCGCCCCGCGAGATGGTGCCGCTGCCGCCGGGCGCCCAGTTGGATCCGGCGGCCGGTCCCCCGGCGGACCCGTTCACGCCGGACGAGTTCGAGTGGGAGGGGTCGTTGGACCCGCGCGGGGGCGCTGGAAGTGAAGCGGACGGTGCTGAGGAGGAGGCCCCGAAGCCGAACGTGGAGCGCATCCGCCAGCGCGGCCGCATCATCGTCGGCATCGACCAGTCTTTGTACCTGCTGTCCTACCGCGACACGGACTCCGGCAAGTTGCGCGGGCTCGAGGTGGACCTGGCCCGGGCGATCGCCCACGACATCTTCGAGGATGACCAGGACCTGCGCGTCGATTTCCGCTTCGTCGATTCGGCGGCCCGCACGGAGGCGCTCAACTCGGGTGAGGTGGACATCATTATCCGGACGATGTCGATTACGCCCGAGCGGGCTGAGGTGATTGAGTTTTCTACGCCGTACCTGACGTCGTCGGTAAGAGTGCTCGTGCCCAAGGACCGCGACGTGAATAGCTTGGAGGACCTCGCGGGGCGCACCGCCTGCATCGTCGACGGCACGAACCTGCTGCGTATCGCGAAAACCTACGTGCCGGACTCGAACATTTTGCGCACCCGCTCCTGGTCGGATTGCCTGATGGCGGTGCAGCAGTTTAGGGCGGAGGCGATCGTGGCGGATGATGCGATCCTCGCCGGCCTGGCCGCGCAGGACCCCCACACGACCATTCTGGACGGCGCGTTTGCCACCCAGTACTACGGCGTCGGCGTGGCCAAGGGGCAGGACGATCTGGTGCGGCAGGTCAACGCCACCCTGGAGCGGATGCGTAACGACGGCTCCTGGTACACCCTCTACAACACCTGGCTCGGCGGGTCTATAGCTGAATCCTCACCGCCGCCGCTGCGGTACCGGAAGGAGGACAACGATGGCTAAGCCACACGACCACGACGACGTCCAGCCCACCGAGGCGGTCGCCTTCGACCCCTTCGCAGATGATGAACCAGGCACCGAAGCCGTCGCCTTCGACCCGTTCGCGGACGATGATGATCTTGACGACGACTCCGACGCCGCATACGCCGGCCTCGGCGAAATGGCCGGGCTGCTCAAAGACCTGGATAAGTTGCGTAAGGGGTCGGGGCGCGAGGATACGTCGCAACGCTCGCGCCAAGCTGCGCTGGACACCTTCCGCGAGCGCCGCGGCACCCGGCGCGCCAGCCGCATCATCGCCGACGGCATGGTGGAGCTGCCGTGGGTGGAGCCAACCGAACCACGCGAGGCGCTGATCGACCCGGAGCCAGCCGTGGTGAAGAAGGGCATTGCGCCGCCGGTGCTGCACCCCGGCGACATCGTGGCTGGCCAGTACGAGATCACCGGCGTGATCGCGCACGGCGGCATGGGCTGGATCTACCTTGCTCAGGACCACTACGTGGCCGGGCGCGTGGTGGTGCTCAAGGGCCTGCACTCCACCGACAACCCCGACGAGGCCGCGGCCGCCGAGGCGGAGCGCGAGTTCCTGGCGGACATCACCCACCCCGGGATTGTGAAAATCTTCAACTTTATCGACGACCCCCGCGTCCCCGGCGGCTTCACCGTCATGGAGTACGTGGGTGGGCCGTCGCTCCGGGCGAGAAGGAATTCGTCGCCAAGCGGAGTGCTCGAACCCGACATCGCCATCGCATACATCCTGGAAGTACTGCCCGCGCTGGATTATCTGCACTCGCGCGGGATGGTGTACAACGACCTGAAGCCCGACAACATCATTGTCACCGAAGACCAGGTCAAACTCATCGACATGGGCGCGGTGTCCGGCATCGGCGCGTACGGGTTTATTTACGGCACGAAGGGGTTCCAGGCGCCCGAGGTGGCCACGGAGGGCCCGTCGATCGCGTCCGATATTTACACGGTCGGGCGCACACTCGCCTCGCTCGTGGTGGACCTGCCGCAAACCGACGGCATCTACGACCCCGGCCTGCCCACGCCCACCGACGAGCCACTCTTCCGCCAGTACACCTCCCTGTACCGGCTGCTCGCGCGCTGCTGCAACGAAGACCCCGCCCGGCGGTTCGATAGCGTCTCCGAACTGGAAAGCCAGCTCCTCGGCGTACTACGCGAGGTCGTGGCGGTTCACGACGGCCGCACCTTCCCCGCCCAACACTCCCTCTTCTCCCCGCAGCGCCGCACCTTTGGCACCAAACACCTGGTGTTTCGCACCGACCAACTCATCGACGGCATCTCCCGCACCGTCGACATCACCCCGCAAGAAGTCGTCGCCGCACTCCCCTCCCCGCTGATCAACCGTGACGACGTCGGCGCCGCCATGCTCCAAGGCTCCTCCTACGCCGAACCGCGCGAAACCCTGGAAACCCTGCGCCAAGCCATGACCACCCCGCAATACGAACACTCCGTGGAAATCCCGTTCGGCGTGGTGCGCACCATGATCGACCTCGGCCTCACCTCCCAAGCCCGCTCCTGGCTGCTCACCCTCCAGGACCGCTTCGGCGACACCTGGCGTTTCTCGTGGTACTCCGGCGTCGTAGAAATGCTGCTCGGCGACTTCCCCACCGCCACCCGCTCCTTCTCCGAAGTGCTCAACCAACTCCCCGGCGAGGCCGCCCCCAAACTCGCACTCGCCGCCGTCTCCGAGTTGTTGCTGCAAGAGCGAGGCCTCCAAGAGCAATCGCTTATCGACGACTCCCTCGCCCGCACCGCCACCAACCTCGAACACCCCCTCTCGAACGTCCCCACCACCGTGCTTCGCGCCATGGTGGAAAACGGCCAAATGGACCCCACCTGGACCGTCACCGCCCTCGAACCCGGCGCGCTACGCTTCCACGCGATCCGGCTGTACTCCCTGGTGTGGCTCACTAACCCCACCACCGTCTCCTCCGCCTTCGGCCTCGCCCGCATGCTCATGCGGGAAGGGGAAACCGATTTGGCGTTGCGGGCCCTGGACAAGGTGCCCAACGCCTCGCGCCACTCCCGCATGGCCCAACTCACCGCCATCCTCTACCTGGTCCTACCCGTCGCAGGCACCGGCGCCGACCCCACCGAAGCGCAAATCCGGGAGGCCGCCGCCCGCCTCGACCAGATCCCCACCACCGAGCCGCGCTTCCTGCAGATCAAGACCGCCGTCCTCGACGCCGCCCTGCACTACCTGGTCACCGAAGGCTCCGCCAACACCCCCACCCTTTTCGAATACTCCTTCACCGAACGCGAAATCCGCCACGGCCTCGCCCAAACCCTGCGCGCCCAGGCCCGCGTCGCCCCCTACGCCCAGCACCGCTACGCGCTTGTGGACATGGCGAACAAGGTCCGCCCCGCCACCTGGTTCTGAGGGTGGTGGCTGGTGGGGCCGGTGGGGCCGGTCAAAAGCTAAACGGCGCATCCTACACGGCATATTTCGCTGATTTTCGACGAAATGCACCGTGTAGGATGCGCCGTTTGGGTCCACGGGCCGGGGGCCGGGGCGCGAGGCCGGGGGCCGGGCGCCCCGGCGCGTGGCTAGCGGTTCATGTACGCGGCCGCGGCACCGCCGAGGCCCAGCACCGCCAGGATCGCGATGATGATGCCGACGATCGCACCCGGCGTGGACGAGCCATCGGCACTGCCGGAGCTGCCAGAGCTGCCGGAGGCCTGCGGCTCGACGGTGGAGGTCGGTTTGGTCCCGGTCGGGGTGGTGTAGACCGTCTTGGAAGGCTTGGTTGGCCGCGGCGTGGTCGGCTTCGGGCCCAGGGAGGTGATCGCCGGGTCGCGCTGGCCGGGCAGGACCGGCAGGTTGGTGGCAGTTGGGATCGGCGGGGCCTGGGTCAGGGTCGGCTTGGACGGGTCGGGCTTGGCCAGGATGTCGCGGACCTGGTCGGCCTTCTCTGGGTTGGTTTTCTCCAGGTCGGCGATGAGGTCTTGCATGTCCTTGGCGGAGTAGTTGAGGACGGAGAAGTTGACGGTTTGGTCCTCGACAAGCAGGCCTTCCTCGTTGAAGACGCGGAACTGGATCGGCATTTCGGCTTCGTCGTAGCCGATGGTGTTGGTGATCGGTACTTCGATGGGCAGGGCTGCGTTTTCGGTCAGGGCGCCTTCGACCGGGTATTCCCTGCGGAAGTCGCCGCCGGGGTAGTTCACCTGGAGGGTGAATTTGTGCAGGTCGATGCCGAGGTTGGAGAGTTCGACGTTGACGCGGGAGTCGTAACGATTAGCCACGATGTAGGACGGGTTGTCCTTCAGGCTGAGCATGCGCAGGCCCGCCTTGCCGTTGTTGCGTTCGGCGGACAGGGCGACGAGTTGGCTCACGGAGGGGTGGGTGTGGCCGGATTCGTCGGGGTCCTCGTCGGCGACGCCGGAGGTGCCGGTGGCCTTGCGGATTTCGCCGTTGACCAGGTCGAGGTTGTCCCAGTCGGGGGCGATGCTGTAGTTGCCCTTGAAGCATTCGACGGAGCCGTCGGTGCACTTGGCCGGCAGCGGCTTTGTGCTGTCGGGCGTGGCGGTTTCTTTGGAGTAGTTGAACACGCTGAACTGGTAGAGGTAGTTCATGACCGATTCGTAGTGCGGGACGTACTCACTATCGGGGCGTTTTACTTTCGACGAGCCCGAGTGGGTCAGGCCGAGGTTGTGGCCGAACTCGTGCAGGATGGTGTTGCGGAGTTGTTCCTGCGAGGTCATGCGTTCGTTTTTGGCGATGTAGAAGGCGCCGTCGGCAAGTAGGGCGTTGCCGGAGGACGGGTTGTCTGCGGCTTGGCTGTCGCCGATGACACCGACGCGGAAGATGTTTTTGCGGTCGCCGAGCAGGCGGTCGCGGTCTTTGATCATCCTGACTGCCGGGTTTTCGCCGGCGAAGTAGTACTCCGCGTAGTCCTCGGTTGGCCCGCCGTGGGGTTCGAGGCCGGGGATGTTGTTGTAGTAGACGCCGGCGTCGATGTGCAGGTTGTAGCCCTCTTTGTCGAAGAGGTCGACGAGGTCGTTCAGCGTTTGGCGCGAGGGGCGGTACACGTTGGTGTTCGCATTGGCGCATTCCTGGAACTTGTCAAAGTCTTCTTCGGTGGGCGCGTACTTGCGTTTGTCGGAGCAGCCCAGGGATTCCCATTCGGATTTCATCCAGTTGAGCTGGAGGAACAGGTCCGGGCGCGTGGGGTCGGCGCCCCAGCGGTGGAGCGGGAATTCTTTGCCGTCGGCGGAGGTGAAGCCGTTGCGTTCCCATTCGTCGGGGAAGCCGTCGCCGTCGGTGTCTTTTAGCGCTTCGCTGGCGGTGCCTTGGAAGGTGACGGTGGCTTCGAGGGTTTCGCCTGGTGCGACGGTGTTTTCCCATTTGCCGGTTTGGAAGCGGCTGGCGTTGTTGGCGCCGGCGAGCGCGTTGTTGAGGGTGTCGCCGGTTGCGGTGGTGGTGGGGTCGTCGAAAAGCGTGTGCACGTTGTAGCGTCCGCCGACGGAGACCTCGTACCCGTTGTTTTTGGGGGTGGCGGTGAGTTCGTAGTCGTAGGACATCATGCCTGCGGTGAGGTCGATGGCCAGGGGGCTCGGTGCGTCGGTGACGTTGCGTGCGACGACGTTGACGGTGACTTCTTTGGCGGTGACGGTGAAGGTGCGGGTGAGCTCGACGCCGTTTTTGGTGTGCGTGAGCGTGATGGTGTCTACGCCGTTTTTGCTGGAGGTTTTGACGTCGGTGTCGTTGCCGACGTATTGGACGCGGGTGCCGTCGTTAAACGCGTCGATGTAGAGGGCGGTGGGCAGGCTGCCGTAGGTGGGGTTGTTGTAGGTCAGCCAGCTGACGCGGCCCTTGTTGGCTTCGACGGTTTGGAAGCCTTCGAACGCACCGGTTTTCGCGTCGACGGAGAAGGGACGCGTCTGTTCAATGACGGCGTCTGCCTGTATTGGCACTACGAGCCCTGCACCGAGGCTCGCGGCAACCGCGGCGGCGGCGACTTTCTTGTGTACTCGCATGTTCTCCTACTTCCACCAGACTAGGAATTGTTGGTAAAACTCTCGGTTTTCGTACAGGGCGTAGTTGGCTGCCCCGATGAGGCCGAGGATGGCAAGCAGCCCGGCGATCCAGCCTATCGCGTGGGTGTCTACGGAGCTACTGCTTGTCGACGACTCCACCGCTCGTGTCGCCTCCACCGTCACCGTGAACTTGCCACGGGACCCGTCGAGGTATTCGACGAACACCGGCACGGCCTTCGCATGGCCCTCCGCGCCTGCGGGGATACTGGCGGTGAGTTCGCCGGTGGCGTGGTCGATGCCGAAGGTCCAGCCGTCGGATTCGGTTTGGCCGAGCGAGAACGGGTGGTCGATGGCGGTCTCCGGGCGCGTCAGGGCGAAGCGGGAGGTCTCGCCAGCGGTGCCTTTGACCAGCATGTTCTCCAGCTTCGCGTCTTTGGCCAGGGTGGTTGCACCGTTGGCGGTGAGCACCTGGACGGGTGCGGAGGTGAACAGTTCCGAGCCGTCGCTGAAGCTAATACGCACGGGCACCTCGCGGATGCCGGGCAGGGTATCTGGGGTGGCCTTGACGGTGAGCACGCCGTTTTCCGGGTCGATGGCGGTGTGCAGCCCCTCCACCGGGGTGACCAGGGAGAAGGATCCCTTGTGCTTGGTGGGGGTCAGTACACGTTCCGCGCCTGCGCGGACGTTGCCGCCGAGGTATTCGATGCCGGTGAGGGCGGCCTCGCCACGCACGGCGGTGGCCGGGACCTCGACGATGCGTTGGGAGCCGTCCGTGAACGTGACCACGATCGGGATCAGGGTGGCCAGCGCGTTGCTCCTCGCCGCCATGCCGCCGTCGATGGCGGCGGTGATGGCGCCGGTGGTTTCGTCGACATGGACGCGCCAGCCGGGCTCGCTAAACGACGCCGCCAGCCCGTACCGCGCCCCCTCCGGTGCAGCGGTGGGCAGTTTGGTGGTCGGATCGCCGCCCTCGGTGAGTTTCAGCGGCGCCCACGACACGGCCTTGCCTTTGGCTTCGGAGCGGGTGGTCACCGGTACGACGACTTCCTGGGTGGAGCCGTCCGGCAGTGTCAGTTTGATCGGTACGTCGAAGGGTGCGTCGGCCGGTGCGTCGGTTGGCACCTTGATCGTGATCTCACCGGTGTTCTCGTCAAGCTCTACCGGCAGCGTGGTCAGGCCGTCTGCCTCGAACTTCGTGCCTTCCGGCACCGAGCCGGTGGGGGTGATCCTGATGTTGCCTTCGGCGTCGAATACCGGCTTGTACTCCAGGCTGCGGACGCCGTCGGCGAGGGTGGAGCCGGTGAGGGCGTCGATACGCACGGTGGCAGCCTCGCCGCCTTCGCGGTTGGCGCTGGGCTCGTCTTCGCTCGGCGGCACGTCGTCGATGGTGCCGTCCGAGTACAGCGCGCGGACCTGCACCTCGATCGGCTTGGCGTTGTCCTTCGGCGCGGTCGCGCGAATCAGGCCGGAATCCAGGTCGACGGCAACATCCCAACCGTTGAGTTCGGTGTGCGGGGTGGCCAGCACGTACTCCGCATCCTCAGGCATCTTGCCAATCTGGCGGATCAACACCGTCTTGCCCGGCTGCGCGCCCTTGTTCTGCTCGTAGGCGGGTTGGTAGGTGACGTTGTGCGGGGCGGGGTCCACGATGAACTTCGCATAACGCTCCGCGATGGTGTCATCCGGGAATGTGATCCGCACGCGGACGTCGAAGTTTTCGGTGCGTGGCTTTGTCACCGTGATCACGCCGGTGGCCTTGTCCATTTCAAGGCCCGTGGAATCACCCAGAATCTCGAACTTCGTGCCGGCAGGCAGCGGCTGGTTGCGGTAGCTGCGGCCGCCCTCGTTCAGCGTCGCGGTCGGTGCGCTGTTGTTGCCGGTCTCGCCGTAGCGCAGGTAGCCCGGGCGGTACTCGGGCCAGTAGCGGGAGGCGTCGGTGTTCGGGGGTTGGACGTCGATGGTGACGGTGCTGCGCGTGCCGTCGTCGGTAATCACGCCAAACTTGTACTCCCCCGGCGCCAGGTCGCGCGGCGGGACCGCCTTGATCACGCCGTCGACGCCAACGGTAACCCACTCGGGCGCATCCTCGGCGGCGCGGATGCCCATGCTTGTCGACGGCACCCTCGACGGCGCCGCCTCTACATCCTCACCAGCGCGCACCGTGATTGGATGCCACGCGAAGCCGTCGGCCACGGACACCGAGATCTCAAGGTGCTCCTCCAACAACCTGTCGTCTTCGGTGATGACCTCCACGACCACGTCGTAGTCGCCCGGCTCCTTGGGGGTACCGGTGATGACGCTGTTTTCCTCGTCGTAAATCACACCGTCCGGCAGGCCCTGGACGTCCACGGAGGAGGCGTTTTCGGTGTCGACGGGGATCTCCAACTTCTCACCGGGCCGGACGGTGCCGTCCGGCGGGGTGGTCAGCTTCTCCCGGACAGGCTCAGGAAGCTCCGAGGTGTCCTTGACGGTGATAGTGAACATGGAGGTGACGACGTTGCCTGCGGTATCAACGAGCGGACTGCCGTCCTCGCCCAGCACGCGCGCAGTGACGTTGTAGGTGCCCGGGGTGGTCGGGGCGCCCTTGAGGTACACGTTCTGGAAACGGCCCTTGGCGCGGGAGGTGTCGGCGGTGATGCCTTCGGGGAGGGTGGAGTCGTCGATAGTCAATGTGGCGCCATCGGGAACCCGCAGCGCGCGAACGGGGACCGGCTTGATGCGCTTGTGCGCCCAGAAGGTGCGGTCCTCGACCCGCATGAAGTACGGGTCCGCAGAAAGCACGATGTCGAACGGCACGATCTTGTGGTCGCCGTCCTTGTACACCGCCATGATGTTGATGGTCTCTTCATCCGGCAGCTCTTCAGCCTTGGACGGATCCGGGGTGATGGTCACGGTGCCCGAATCGCCGTCGATCTCAGCACCCCAGGCCGGGTTGACGGCATCGGGATGTTCAAAGCGGTAGTGCACCGGCTTGTTGATGTATGACTCGAGGAAACCGAGCACCACCTCCGTGGAGGTGGTTTGGCCAAGGCGCACCTTAGCCGCTGGGTAGGAGACGCCGGACCAGCCCTCGTCGACCTCGGGGGGATCCACCGGGTCTGCAACCGGCTCCGGTGCGGGTTCCGTGGCTTCCGTGGGTTCCGTAGTTTCGGCCGCCTGCACCGGCTGCACCGCGCCTGCGATGAGCGACAGGCCGATGGCACATGCTGCGATTGAGGTTCCACGTCGGCGCACACTGGAAACGTTGCGGTGCTGCTCGGCCATCTGCCCATCCCCTTTGACGGTATGTTCAGCCCGCAATGCGGGCGTTGTTACTACACGTCAATATATCGGCTTAGGGTAAGTTGTTACAACATTTTGCTTTTATACCCGTGCGGCGACGGCGGCGGCCTTCTGCGCGATGGCCAACTCCTCGTTGGTAGGCACGACGAGAACCTTCACGGTGGAGTCGTCGGTGGAGATGATGCGTGGGCCGTCGTTAGGCAAATCGTTCTTCGCCGGATCGATCTCGATGCCGTAGTGCTTCAGGTTGTCCAGCGAATCCATGCGAACAAACTTATCGTTCTCGCCAACACCGGCGGTGAACGTAATCGCGTCCACGCGGCCAAGCGCGATCATGTAGGAACCGATGAAGCGGCGCAGCTGGTTAAGGTACACGTTGTAGGCCAACCAGGCGTTTTCGTCCTCGTTTTCGATCATGGCGCGCAGTTCGCGGAAGTCGTTCACACCCGACAGGCCCTTGACGCCGGATTGGCGGTTGAGGAGGTTGTCGATCTCGTCGATAGTCATGCCACTTTGACGCACCAGGTGGAAGATGATGCCCGGGTCGATATCGCCGGAGCGGGTACCCATGACCAGGCCGGCCAGCGGCGTCATGCCCATGGAGGTGTCGATCGGGTGGCCGTTGGCAACCGCGGAAGCGGAAGCGCCGTTGCCCAGGTGGAGCACGATCTGACGGGTGTGCGCCGGGTCGCGGCCGATGAGTTCCGGCACCTGGGAGGACACGAACTCGTGTGAGGTGCCGTGGAAGCCGTAGCGGCGGATCAGGTTGCGCTCGGAGACCTCAGCGTTGATGGCGTACAGCGCGGCGGCCGGGGGCAGGTCGCGGAAGAAGCCGGTGTCGAACACGGCGACGTGCGGGATGTCCGGCAGCAACTCGCGGGCGACCTCGATGCCGTCGATGTTGGCCGGGTTGTGCAGCGGCGCCAGCGGGATGAGGTCCCGGATCATGTCGACGACCGGGTCCAGGATCAGCTCCGGCTCGGAGAACACCATGCCGCCGTGGACGACACGGTGGCCTGCGGCGACGATGTCGAGTTGGGTCGGGCCGACGCCTTTGGCGTCGAGAAGTTTGAACGTCTCCTGCAAACCGGACGCGTGAGAGGGCACGGCCTTTTGCACGACGTGTTTCTGGCCGTCGTACTTGATGGTGATGCGGCCCTGGGGCTCACCGATCTGCTCGACAAGACCCGAGACGAACGGGTCCGCCGATGCGTCGGAGGTCGGGTCGACGATCTGGAACTTGATCGAGGACGAGCCGGAGTTGATAACCAGTACGTAAGACATTTACTTCGCCCCTGCCTGAATCGCGGTAATAGCTACGGTGTTCACGATATCTGGCACGGTGGCGCCGCGGGACAAATCGTTGACCGGTTTATTCAGACCCTGCAGCACCGGGCCGACGGCGAGGGCGCCAGCGGTGCGCTGAGCGATCTTGTAGCCCGCGTTGCCGGCCTCTAGGTCGGGGAAGATGAACACGTTGGCCTGGCCTGCTACCGGGGAGTCGGGGGCCTTCTTCGCGCCCACGCCCGGGTCGCAGGCGGCGTCGAACTGCAGCGGGCCGTCGATGGCAACGTCCGGGGCGAGTTCCTTCGCTTTCGCGGTGGCCTCAACGGCGCGCTCCACGTCCGGGCCCGCACCGGAGGTGCCGGTGGAGTAGGACAGGATGGCCACCTTCGGGTCGATGCCGAACTGGGCGGCGGTCTTGGCGGACACGGCGGCGATCTCGCCGATCTGCTCGGCGGTCGGGTTCGGGTTCACGGCGCAGTCGCCGAACGCCCAGAGGCGGTCCTGCATGACCATGAGGAAGATCGAGGACACCACGGACGCACCCGGGGCGGTTTTGATGATCTGGAACGACGGCTTAATCGTGTGCGCGGTGGTGTGCGCGGCGCCGGAGACCATGCCGTCTGCCAGGCCCTTGTGCACCATCATGGTGCCAAAGTAGGAGACGTCCTTCATGGTCTCGCGGGCCTCTTCGAGCGTCACGCCCTTCTTCTTGCGCAGCTCCGCAAAGTCGGCGGCGAACTCCTCAAGCAGATCGGATTCGAGGTGGTTGACCAGGTGTGCACCGCTTAAGTCCAGGCCGAGGTCGGTGGCGCGGCGGTTCATATCGTCAACATCGCCAAGAATCGTGATCTCCGCAATTTCCTGGCGCAGCAGCTGATCCGCCGCCTGCAGAATGCGGTCGTCTTCACCCTCCGGCAGCACCACATGGGAGCCTGCGGCCTTGGCCTGCTCCAGCAGCTGATGCTCGAACACGATCGGGCTCATGACCTGCTTGGCCTCGACAGCGGCGGGCTCGAAGGTGTCCACTTCGCCACCGCTAATCGACGACACCACAACCGCCCCGAACTCCTCCACGCGGCGCTTGGCCAGGGTGGCGGTGGTGTCGTCGCCAGTAATCAGCACCACGGGCACACCAAGCGCTGCGGCGAGCTCGGCGTCAAAGTTGTAGTCACCAGTGCCCTGGATTAGCTTCGCGTCGCCGAACAGTGCGCCGGAGTTGAAGATCTCGGCCACACTGTCGCCTTCGGCGCGCACCAGCTCCAGGCCGAGACGGCCGGCGAGCTGTTGCAGATCCACACCCTCGAAGGTGCGGTTTGCAAGGGTTACAAGCAGGGTCTGGGACATTGTCTCACCTTTCGTTGTGGGGCAAACAGTGCATAGTTTACCGGCACCGCCGACACGGCGAGACACTATATGGTGTGACCTACATCTTCTTCATGGCGCGCGCCGCGTCGTCGGTACGCACACGCGCCTCCGCGGCCGAATCCGCGGTGGAAAGAATCAACACATCCGGGCCGAACATGCGCACCGTGGTCTCCTCCACCTCCATCGCGGCGGCGATAGCCTCCAGCGAGAGTGTCACGCCCGGCAGGAAGCGCACGGCACCGGGGCTGACCAGCGTCGAATCGATGGGCAACTCCTGCGTCGCACGCGCCTGCAGATCAAACTGGTTGACGCGTTGCGTGGCAAGCGTGACCAACCCATCACGGCTCGGGCGTGGGGTGACTTGGGAGAAATAGACATCGTCGCCAGAGACAAACAGCTCAATGGAGTACACGCCGCAACTTGCAAGCCCACCCATGATGCGCGCGGCAATCGAGCGCGCGTTGTCCATCGCGGCCTCCGGCATCGGCGCAGGCTGCCACGCCTCCACCAGTTTGCCCTCGCGGTGGCGGGTGCCGATCGGCTCGCAGAACCACGTAGCCAACTCGCCCGTGTTCGGGTCTATGGAGCGCGCCGCGAGGATCGTGGCCTCAAAGTCAAAGTCGATGTAGCGCTCCACCACCACACCGTCACCCTCCCCTTCCGAGGCGATACTCCAGGCCTCCGCAAGGTCGGCGTTGCTGTGCACCGTGGAAAATCCCTGCCCGTCGCGGGATTTCGGCGACTTCACCACACACGGAAACCCGAGGCGCTCTACCGCGTCCTGCATTTCCTGCGGCGTGGTCACAAACTCACAATCCAGCGTGGGCAAACCCAGTTCCTCACTGGCCTGGGTGCGCACCGCCATGCGGTCCGCAGTACGACGGCATGCGCTTGTCGACGGCGCCACCGCCGCCCCGGCAGCCTCCGCCGCCACCTCAACCTCTTCGAGCGTGTCCGGCGAATCCCCCGTGGTCACAATAATGTCCGGGTGGAACTGATCAGCCAGCGACACAGCACCAACCTGAGTCTCAAACCCGAGGCGCTGGTAAGCCTGCTCAAGCTCGCGGGCCATCGGCGACGTGCCAAGAATCAGCGCGCGACGCTGTGCAGAAGATGGAACAGTCATAGCGTCAGATTGTCCCACACTTATATGTCACGCAGGTAGCCAAGAGTCTCGGCTATGCTCAGGGACAGAGGCGGCGCCCTCGCCAGATTATCTGGGGACAGCGACGCGCCCGGTCCCCGTCGTGCTGCTGGCCGGCGGGGCTTTCATACCCCCTCATTACACTCAAGGTCCAGCCGAGGGAATCGCCATACAGGCGCAACCGCGGGAGCTCTCCGAACAACCCGATGCCCACGTAGGCGATGTAGTCCTCATCCAAGGTATATTCATCGAGGACACAGGTGCAGACTTGGAAGTCCAGGCGGATGAAATCACCCCAGCCGAAACAGCCTCTTAATCGTTGCGACTATGCGACGTGAAGAATCATCTAGCTTGGAACGAGCCCACAACAGCAGATACATCCCACTGTTGCACCCACGCAAATGAATAGCCAGTCCGTCAACATTCGACTGGCTCCAACATTCGCATCCACTAAAACACGCTGAACCACAAGGGTATTGCTATCGCCTTAGATTCCAAGCCTGGAGATCAGTCATCAATCGGACCGAACTCCCGGACCTCGAAGGAACGAAGTTCTTCAAATGCGTCATTCCGTTTCTTCTCCAAACCTCGTTTGAAATCGAGAACATCATCCCGGTTAAAGCGAGTATGCGTACCGACTTTAAAACTATCGACCTTGCCCTCCTTCGCCCACTTCATCAGGGTTGGCCGAGACACACCGAGGATTTCCGCTGCTGACGTGCTGGTGAGCTCCGCAGGCATTCGCATGATTGCGACCCCACCGTTTTCAATTATGGATTGCAGCGCGGCAAGCACGGTCTTCTGGACATCCTTCGGCAGATCAACCTCGTCACCGTCCGGACCATGGATTGCAATGTCTGCCCCATCCGGGATCTGCAGCACCCCGAAAGACGCCGTCTCCTCGGCAGTGAGAACAATGGAGTTCGACGGCGAAAGTGCGATAGCCATTTGAGCCTCCTTTTAAGTATGCACTGCACAATATCGCCTTTCACTTATAAGTGCAATGCAGCTAGTTCGCTCCAGGCAAACTCGAGACAAACGCCGTTGCCCCGCCCACCGGGTTGGTGAGCGGGGCAACGGCGTTTCGAGGAAGGTGCCTTCAAAGAAGGCGTGTGGCTACCGAATTAGTTCTTCGGTTCTGCCTTCTGCGTCGTAGCAGGTGCCTTCTCCTCCTTGGAAGAGCCGGCGTAGGTCTTGCCGGAAGAACCCTTCAGTTCCAGGTCCTTCACGGAAGAGCCACCACCTGGGGTGCAGTTGTCGTAGATGATCGTGCCGGCGAGGATACCAGCGGCGATCAGAGCCAGACCACCGGCGACCGTCGCAATGTCGGTGCCGTACTGCCCCAGCTGCTTGTTCAGACCCTCAACCTGTGCAGCGAGCTGCGGGTTGAAGATGCCCAGCTGCTGCTGCAGCTGCGTGTTGGCGTTCTGGATCTGTGCGTTCGCCTGTGCGGCGAAATCGGACAGACCCGGGATCTCGATCTGGGTTGCCAGACCAAGCGGCAGCAGCGCGATCAGCGGCAGGCCGAACCCGACAGAGGTTGCGACACACTTGCCGGTGTCGATGGTTTCACCGATCTGGATCTTGAAGCGGCCGATCTCCTTGCCGTCTTCCTTAACGACGACCCAAGCCTCACCGGCCGGGGTGCCCTCCGGGACGGAGACAATGATGTTGCCATCCTTGTCGATCTTCACCTCGGCGCCCTTGATCCGGTTGCCATCCTTATCGACGAGCTCGCCAGTCAGTTCACCCTTCTTGTCAGAGTTGCCCTGATCAACCTTGCCAACGTTCTGGCCCTTGCCGTTCGGCGTAACCGTGCTCTTGCCCGGGGAGACAGTGGTCTCGTCGTCGGAAGCGTTGGAACCGTTGTCGTCGCGACCCTTCTCGTGGCCGTTGACGTCGATCTCGACCTCGGTCTTGCCGCCGTCCAGGTCCGGATCCTCGATGGTCACCGTGATCGGGCCATCGACGTCCTTACCCGGGGTGACAACGATCTCGCCGGTGTTCGGATCGATTTCGACAGGGATATCCTTGCCGTCCTCATCCTTAGCGGAGACCTTG
>NZ_KV787044.1:0-620 GCF_001806995.1 Corynebacterium sp. HMSC11D10 | reverse complement strand
CAACCGGCTTCGGAGTGCCATCAACCGTGGTCTTGTCGGAAGCGTCGGAACCGTTGTCGTCGCGGCCCTTCTCGTGGCCGTTGACCGGGACCTCGAACTCAGCCTTGCTGTTCGGCAGGTCTGGGTCTTCGATGGTTACCGTGATCGGGCCGTCAACGTTCTCACCCGGGGTGACAACAACGTTGCCATCCTCGTCGATCTCTACCGGGACGTCGTTGCCGTCCTCATCCTTGGCCGTGACCTTGGTGTCATTGTCCGGGTTGGTGACCTTGATGCCGGTGTCCTGCTTCTCGTCGGTCGGGTCCACCGGGGTGATGTTGGAACCATCAACCTTGGTGCCGTCCTCGTTTGCAGGATCCGAACCGTTGTCGTCGCGGTTCTTCTCGTGACCGTTGACGTCGATCTCGACCTCGACCTTGCTGTTCGGCAGGTCTGGGTCTTCGATGGTCACGTTAATCGGACCGTCGACATCTTCACCCGGAGTGACCTCAATTTCACCAGTCTCCGGATTGATCACGGCAGGAACATCCTTGCCGTCCTCATCCTTCGCGGTGACCTTGGTCTCGTCGTCTTCATTCTCGACGACGACGCCAGTGCCCTGCTTCTCATCCGTCGGCTCA
>NZ_KV787043.1:0-19468 GCF_001806995.1 Corynebacterium sp. HMSC11D10 | reverse complement strand
CTCCTTGTCCAATAAGTCACGAGACATGACACTGATCGTCTAGTAGGGAGCCTAGCCGAGCTAGACGATCAGCAAAACGAACAGCAAAAAGCCCCGGTTAGGAACATTCCCAACCGGGGCGAAAGCCAGGGGCGAACGCCAGGGGCGAAAGCCAGGGGCTAAACCCCTATACAGGTTTTACTTGTTGTCTTCGACGATGCCGTCGGTCTCGAAGCGCTCCTTGCGCACCTCTTCAGAGACGCGCTCGGTGTCGCGGACGGTGTCCTTCTCCAGGGAAACCTTCTCTACCGGGACGGATTCCTTGGATACGGTCACGCGGTCCTCGTGAAGCGTGACGGATGCTTCCTGCTCGCCGATGTTGCCGTCGTAGTTTGCGCGGTCTGCGTCGGTGATCGGCTCGCGTACGATGCGGACTTCCTCGCGCTCGACCGGGACCTCGACGGTTTCGGTCTCCTCGACGACGTACTTACGCAGGCTGACCTGGCCGGATTCGACGCGGTCCTTGGAGACGTTGAGCTGCTCCTCGGAGCGGATCAGTTCGCCGTCGACGTCGGTGGTGCGGTCTGCGGCAGCGGCGCGCTCATTATCGACGACACCACGCTCACCGGCACCAGCACCAGCACCCGCAGCACCAGCACCGACACCAGCACCCGCGGCGCCGACACCGGCACCAGCAGCGGCGTGCTTACCGGTCTCGTAGGTGGTCACGTCCTCGGTGGTCTCCAGGCCGTAGTGGCGGTAGAAGGCGTCCTGGTCCTGGGTGGTCAGGTGGCCGTTTTCGTCGAGATCCGGTGCGTCCTCGATGCGGTCCTTGGAGAATGCGAGGTGCAGTTCGCCGTCGCGAAGTACGTGGCCGCGCAGTGGGACGATGGAGTCGCCGCCACCGAACAGGCCGTGGCTAACGGATACGAAGTCCGGCTGGCCGGAGGAGTCGTTGACGTAGACGTCCTTGACGCCGCCGACCTTGTCGCCGTTGACGTCGTATGCGGTTGCGTTTGCAAGATCCTCGATGCGGTTGAGGTTAGTCATTGTTGTTTCTCCTTTTGATTTGTTGTTGCGAGAACGATTCCGACCGTAACGACGATCAACCGTTCTGGCAGCGGACCCAACCTGAGCCTCGAAAAGTAGAACGGGTGTTCGAGCGACAAACACGACAAGTTCAGGTAGTCCCATGGAAACCGCCAACAGCCAGCGGAAACGAAAATCTGAAAGGTGGTAAAACGTTCAGCGAAATGAACGCAATGTGTCAGTTAGGTAACAGCGAGCTACCAATCGCATAGAGAAAACGCGAAATGTGAAGTCCGCCAGAGCGTGAATATAATTCCTGAAACTATGCCGAACGGACCGCCTGAATGTCGCGCAGGTGGCGGTAGAAGGTGACGCGGGAGACGGGTCGGGGGCGCAGGTGGTCGTCGATACGCACTGCGATCTCATTGCCACCGGATTGCAGGGCGCGACCGGTGAGGGTGCGGCTGCCGTCGAGGCGTGCGACGGGTTGGCGGCGTAGGAAGCGGCGGGTGGGTACGAGTGGGCTGGTGAAGGGGGCGGCGGCGATGCCGGGCGCGTCGACGGTGGGCACGAGGCGTGCGCCGTATTCGACGCCGGGGTGGACCAGCACGTCCGAGTCGACGACGACTTCGCCGTAGTAGGGCGTGGCGCCGTCGTCAGTAAAGAGCTCCGCGGATCCTGCAACGACCTCGCCGAAGTCGGTGCGGATGCAGGGGACGGGTCGCACGGGCCCGCCTGCAGCAAGATCCGCAGACTCCGCGCCCCAGAGCACTGCCGCGGCCGATTGCGGATCCGCGGGCACGTACCCGACCTCCACCCACATGCAATCCGCGCGCATCAGGCGGGTGAGCACGAGCCCGAGGGCGCGGTCGCTGCCTGACACCACAACACGCAACGGCTCAGAGGGTTGCTGCGGCGCAAACGTGGGTGCGCCGAGGTGGTCGACGGCGGGGTTTTTCTGGATCTCGTCAAGCGACGGGGTGGGATCTGAGGGGAGCACTTCGCGCGCGATGGCGTCGAGAAACTTGAGGTCGCGCTGGGTGGGGTGCGCGGGGAGTTGGAACGTTTCTGCGCCCGGAATTGAGGGTTCGGGGGACGCGCCGCATGCGCAGTGGATGAGCCGCATGGCGCTCACGGTACAATATGCCCGTTCATACGCCATATTTAAGGAGTGCGTGATGTCCGCCATCATCATCGTGGGCGCCCAGTGGGGCGACGAGGGCAAAGGCAAAGCAACTGACATTCTCGGCGGTCGGGTCGACTACGTGGTTAAGCCCAACGGCGGTAATAACGCTGGGCACACGGTGGTTGTCGGTGGGGAGAAGTACGAGCTGAAGTTGCTGCCCGCCGGCGTCCTGTCCGAAAACGCTACCCCGATTCTGGGCAACGGTGTGGTGGTCAACCTTGAGGCGTTGTTCGAGGAGATCGACGGTCTTGAGGCGCGCGGTGCGAATGCGTCGCGGTTGAAGATCAGCGCGAATGCGCATTTGGTGGCGCCGTATCACCAGCAGTTGGATCGTGTGCAGGAGCGTTTCTTGGGCAAGCGCGCGATTGGCACGACGGGTCGCGGCATCGGCCCGACCTACGCCGACAAGGTCGCTCGCGTGGGCCTGCGCGTGCAGGACGTTTTCGACGAGTCCATCCTGCGCCAGAAGATCGAGTCTGCGCTCGATGTGAAGAACCAGATGCTGGTCAAGATGTATAACCGTCGCGCGATTTCGGTCGAGGAGACGATGGATTACTTCGGTCGTTACGCGGAGCGCCTCGAGCCGATGGTGATTGATGCGGAGCGCATGCTTAACGACGCCCTCTCCGCCGGCAAGCACGTCCTCATGGAGGGTGGTCAGGCCACCATGTTGGACGTGGACCACGGCACCTACCCGTTCGTGACGTCCTCGAACCCGACCGCCGGCGGCGCGTGCGTGGGTGCGGGTATCGGCCCGACTCGCATCACGGGCGTGCTGGGCATTATCAAGGCGTACACCACCCGCGTTGGGGCGGGTCCGTTCCCGACGGAACTGTTTGACAAGTGGGGCGAGTTCCTGCAGGTCACCGGCGGTGAGGTTGGCGTGAACACCGGCCGCGTGCGCCGCACCGGCTGGTACGACAGCGTGATCGCGCGCTACGCCTCCCGCGTCAACGGCTTTACGGACCTGTTCCTGACCAAGCTTGACGTGCTTACCGGCATCGGCGAGATCCCGATTTGTGTGGCCTACGACGTGGACGGCAAGCGTTTCGACGAAATGCCGATGACCCAAACCGACTTCCACCATGCAACGCCGATCTACGAGACGATGCCCGCCTGGGACGAGGACATTACCGGCTGCCGCACCTTTGAGGAGCTGCCGCAGAAGGCCCAGGATTACGTGCTGCGCCTCGAGGAGCTCTCCGGCGCACCGATCTCCTACATCGGTGTCGGCCCGGGCCGCGACCAGACCATCGTGCGCCACGACATCATGGAGCGGTAGGGGAAGTGGCACAGGGCGGACGTGATCTGGCCGATTATGTTGCCGCTGCCAGCCAAGAATGTAGCGTCACTGACCATCGGTTGTGCAACGGGCTACGGACTTGTGAAACACTAAGTGAGTTACTCGTTTCCTCGGCTGATCACTCAGAGGGCGTAGGGGCAGATTATGTGCACCTCCCGGGTGAGCCAACGAGCTGCTGGACGACTGCGCAGCTCCTTCGGCTTGTCTCGGACAATCTGCGGCGATTGAACGTCCCAGACAGGTTGCGTCGTGATACTCAAATCACGTCCGCACTTGGCAAGTTGGCCGATCGCGGTCTGTCCGCCGATGCGATCATCCGAACTGGATTCGGGCCGATGTTGATCGATTTTGTCCTTGAAGGAGCGTTAGCGTGCCGGCAGCTCGTGCTGGAAAAAGAACGCGGGAGTGATGAACTGCTTCTGGGAGAATGGGCTGATCTTCTTATTGCAAGTCCAGAGCTTCAAGGCGTAGCAGCAGGAGACCGGAGCTTGGCCCGAGCTAGGGCGATGAATGGGTCTTTTGTTCGGGAGGTGCAACGTTGGCTTCAAGAGGCGCCTATTGCGCATCTCGTTGGGTGGCGTTACTCAACAGACCAGTCTCTTGCCGATGATGAGGATCTGTTTTTGCTCAATGGCCGTGACGCAACGGTTTGGGTATGTGAGCGGTTTACAAAAACGTATCTAGACGAGTGGGCTAGTGAGTCCTTGCTGTGGGAGCTGACTTTCATAACGAAGCCCGGTGCGGTTCAGGGATTAGCCCAATTTGACGTTGGTCTTCTGGAGGAACGCAGAGTCTCTTTGTTTGATGTAACCCAAGAGCTCGCTAGGCGCGCGACTTCACAAATTGCGCCCTATCAGCGGGGGCCATTGGCTGAGCTGGAGAAAGCACAGAAATCCGTAATTGCCGCATTAGACAAAGGTGACGTGGACCAGGCGGTCAACCTGGCAAGTGAAAACATAAACCTGTTTCCTAATGAGCCAGAGGTGAAGAGAAACTTCGGGTTCTGCATTATTGGAGAAAACCCGGAGCGCGCCTTGGAGACGTTGAAGCTCTACCAACCGGTAGAGGAGGGGTCGCTGGTCAGCACGCTCAATCATTTCAATCTCGTCGCCGCTTCATACCGCTGCAATAGGGATGCGCCACTAGAGAGTATCCAGTTTCTGATTGATGCTTTGCCCGCCGGTATGCCGACGGGATCGATGTGGTTGTGGGAGCCTGAAACCCTGAGGGATACGCCTACCGTTGTGCCGATTGAGTTGGAAGCGTGGAGGCGCCGCATGCTAAGAGTTCTGGGCTTGTTGGATCAGTGATTCCACCGGCAGGAGGAGATGGAGCGGTTCTCCTGGCATTTCATGAAAGTTAGCGTTATGGAGGTAGAACTGTTTTGCGCTTTCATCGTGTGCGTGGATGAGGATCGCTGCCGCACCGATTATCTCCGCTGCGGCGATCGCGCGTCTAAACATGTCCTGTAATAGGGATTTGCCTAGTTGTCTGCCTTGAGCGCGCGAATCGACAGCGAACCGCCCCAGAAGGATGATCGGAACATCCTTGGGACGGTTGTTGCGGAATCGCTTGGGCAGGGCATCTCGGCTGACTCCGCCCGATGCGAGAGCGTAGTAACCAACTACCTTGTCGTTAAGCGTTGTCACGTAGGTGACAGAATTGTTGGCGCGTTGGTTTTTCCAAGCGTTTTCTTTGAGCCACTTGTCTAGGCTTTCCACCCCGCAGGAGAAACCTGCAACATCATCTTCCTTTTCGATCGTTCGCGGAGGTTGGATGATGTCCCTAGTCAAGGTGGAACTCCTTTCCGAAGACGGAGTCGGATGCGAGGAGGCGCGCTAGTTTCGTGCCGTCGACGGGGGTATCGAGGGCTTTCTCGAATTTGGCGAAGTCTTCGTCGCTCAATTCGAACCAACGGCGATCGGCAAGAATCTTTTCCGCTTCGATCATTGCGCTGCCGAGCACGAAATCGGACACCGGAACATCCTGGGCTTCGGCGGCACTTCGTAGCGTCTCGTCCTGGACCTCTGTTGTCCTGAGGTGAAGTCGCTTAACTTTTGGCTGAGTCATAGGGACCACTGTCCTTACTTTTGTGTGGTGAGGTCTTCAAGCAACGTGTAGAACCTGTGCGCACAATGTACGCCACGCTGCCTCGCGCCTCAAGTTGAGGGGTGAGAACGTGCGTTGATGGCACTATGTGATCGTCACCAACCCCACCGTCAGCAAGCGACCCTATGCAAAATTTCACAACCTAAGAAAAGGGGGATTGCGGTGTGGGTTTTGCCATGTGGAGAGGCTTGAACGCTTTGAAGAAGCTTAAAGAATTAAAAGCATTATCAAGCGAAAGAAACAAAATATTGCGGACACTTGTCTAACTCCTTACTCTCGGCTATGTCGTTTCTGTGTGACATGTGTCAAAGACGGGGCACAAAGAGATGCACGTATCTAACCGAAGGGTCATTTTCGAGGGAAGGAATTTCGGTGAAGAAGAACTACATTTCCCGCCGCCGTGGCACTTCCATTGCCGCAGCCGCGCTGTCGTTTGCGTTGGTTGCGCCGTTCGCACAGCCAGTTGCGTTCGCGCAGGAGGAAGCGCCTGCTGCTGAGTCTGAGCAGAATTCGCCTTCTCCGGTGGTTGATGAGAACGGAATCATTGATGCGGACATGATCGCCAGCGGTCGTGTCACCAAGGCCGCGAACCTGACTGATGCACACGGTGTTGGTAAGGGCTTGATCTCGGGCCATGTCTACTTGACCACCCCTGGCGGTAACCCGGGTGCGGCGTATGACAACGGCAACGTGAAGCTCGACGGCATCACCGTCTATGCCCAGTTCCGTGACAAGGACGGTTCGTACTCGCCGATCTTCAAGGCGCAGACGCACACGCTGCCTGACGTGGTCGGCGGCAACGGTGGTCAGGGTACGTTTGCGTTCGGTACTGGCGATAAGGGCATTACCTGGACGGACAAGCTTGGCCGTGAGCACACGTGGTCTGCCCGTACGGACCAGAAGCACCGCATCTGGGTTGAGCCGTTTACCAACGAGCGTGGCAACAACGTTGTCATGTTCCGCCAGGCCAACGGTTTCGTCCCTGGCTCATTCAACGGCGTGGTCGAAGGGCCGCTGGGTTCTTTCGTCGCAGCAGACGGCAACATCCAGCTCATGGCCGCGTTCCTGCAGGAAGTCCCGCCAAGCCACAAGGAAAGCTGGATGGCCGCCAAGGGCGACAAGCTCGTCGAGGACCCCGAGGGGCCGATCGATCTGGCCGCGACCCAGACCAAGGTCCCGAATACCGTTTCCGGTCGCGTGTGGTTGGAGACCGGTGGCCCGGACAAGGGCATCGTGGCAACCGGCCCGTCGTACAACGGTATCGACGAAGCCGCTGACGGCTACACCGTTTACGCATCCACCCTGACCAAGGATGGTGCCGCGGCAAACCAGGTGCTGCACGAGCAGTACAAGAACGACCCGGCGAAGTTGGCCGAGGCGACCAAGCAGATGCTCGAGGACAATCCGGAGTACATCCTCAAGACCGTCTACGGCAAGACCGATAACGAAGGCCGCTACACCCTGCGCTTTGGCAACTACGAGAAGGGCCAGGTCCGCGAGGATATCCTCAACCCGAACCACATGTTCGTGTGGGTGGAGAACAAGGACGGTGTGGTCCAGAACGGCTACACGGGCTTCCACACCCCGATCTTCCAGCGCTTTAACGGCGGTGGAAACTTCAAGGCGGCGGCTTCCCCGGGCGAGAACCAGCTGCCGATTAACTTCAACGGTCTTCCGTACCAGGAACTGAACTCGCTGTACAACGTTAACTACGCGGTCATGCCGTATACCCCGGTGTCGATCACGGCTGATTACAACGCGACGGATAAGCCGGCTGCACCTGGCGTCACGGTGACCCCGGAATTCCACGGCAACCTGTCCACGCTGCCGTCGAAGGTGGAGTGGCGTGACTCTAAGGGCAAGGTGCTCAAGGAGTGCGAGCTCGACCAATCCAAGGGCATCAAGGCCCAGGTCGCAGCGTGCACCTTCGACATCCCGGATGATGCGAAGAAGGGCGACTTCTTCAACGTGGTCCTGGTTTCCGGCGGCAATGATGTTTCCGCATGGACCGTGCTGGTCACCCGCGACGCGGACGAGTACACCCCGTCCTATGAGGACAAGCTCGTTGTTCCGGGCGAGGAGACGAAGTCTGCTCCGACCTTTACCAAGGTCGATGAAAATGGCAACGAGACCGAGGAGAAGGTCGACGCTCCGGAGGGCTCCAAGTTCGCAATTCCAGGGGACTTCAAGGCTCCTGAGGGCTACGTGGTCATTATCGACGAGAACACCGGCGAGATCACCGTCACCTTCCCGGACAAATCCAAGTTGAACAAGGACACCGTTGAGGAATTCGACGTTCCGGTTGTTGTGACCTACCCGGATGGTTCCACCGACGACGCGACTGCGAAGTTCAAGCTGGACACCGATGGCGACGGCACGCCTGATACCGAGGATCCAGACGATGACGGTGATGGCATCCCGGATGATAAGGAGATTGACGACGACACCAACCCGAAGGTTCCGAACCAGAACCTGGACTACGGGCCGGAGTACACCGACGTCACCGGTAAGCCTGGTGAGGACGTCAAGGTGGACAAGCCGACCTTCAAGGACAAGGATGGCAACCCGACCACGCCGCCGGAGGGCACGAAGTTCACCCCGGGTGAGAATGTTCCGGACGGCGTGACCATCGATGAGAACACCGGTGAGATCACGGTGACCATCCCGGAGGACGCCAAGCCGGGCGACAAGATCACCGTTCCGGTGGTTGTGACCTACCCGGATGGCACGAAGGACAACGTTGACGTCACCGTCACGGTGACCGACAAGGACGCTGACCTCTACGAGCCGTCCTACGAGGACAAGTTGGTCGTCCCGGGCAAGGAGACGAAGTCTTCGCCGACCTTCACCGACAAGGATGGCAAGGACGCGACCGCTCCGGAAGGCTCGAAGTTCAAGATCACTGATGGTTTCGCGGCGCCTGAGGGCTATGTCGTCGAGATCGACGAGAACACCGGCGAGATCACCGTGACCTTCCCGGATAAGTCGAAGCTCAACGCGGACACCGTTGAGAAGTTCGATGTTCCGGTGACGGTGACCTACCCGGACAAGTCCACCGACAGCACGACGGCCAACTTCAAGTTGGACACCGACGGTGATGGCACACCTGATACCGAAGATCCGGACGATGATGGTGACGGCATCCCGGATGAGAAGGAGAAGGAAGACAAGACCAACCCGAAGGTTCCGAACCAGAACTTGGACTACGAGCCGGTATACGAGGATGGTTCCGGTAAACCTGGTGAGGACGTGACCGTTCCTGCTCCTGAGTTCAAGGACAAGGACGGCAACCCGACCACGCCGCCGGAGGGCACGAAGTTCACCCCGGGTGAGAACACCCCGGATGGCGTGACCATCGATGAGAACACCGGTGAGATCACCGTGACCATTCCGGAGGATGCCAAGCCGGGTGACAAGATCACCGTTCCGGTTGTTGTGACCTACCCGGATGGCACGAAGGACAACGTTGACGTCACTGTCACGGTGACCGACAAGGACGTTCCGGCTCCTGTCGACAAGGACGCTGACCTTTACGAGCCGTCCTACGAGGACAAGCTCGTCGTCCCAGGTAAGGAGACGAAGTCGTCGCCGTTCTTCACCGGCAAGGATGGCAAGGAGGCAACTGCTCCTGAGGGCTCGACGTTCAAGATCACTGATGGTTTCACGGCTCCCGAGGGCTACGTGGTCACTATCGACGAGAACACCGGTGAGATCACCGTGACGTTCCCGGATAAGTCGAAGCTCAACGCAGATACCGTTGAGGAGTTCGATGTTCCGGTCATTGTGACCTACCCGGACAAGTCCACCGACGACGCGACCGCGAAGTTCAAGCTGGATACCGACGGTGATGGCACACCTGATACCGAAGATCCGGACGATGATGGTGACGGCATCCCGGATGAGAAGGAGAAGGAAGACAAGACCAACCCGAAGGTTCCGAACCAGAACCTGGACTACGAGCCGGAGTACAAGGACGGTTCCGGCAAGCCTGGTGAGGACGTGACCGTTCCTGCTCCGGAGTTCAAGGACAAGGACGGCAACCCGACCACGGCCCCGGATGGCACGACCTTCACTCCGGGTGAGAACGTTCCGGATGGCGTGACCATCGATGAGAACACCGGCGAGATCACCGTGACTATTCCGAAGGACGCCAAGCCGGGTGACAAGATCACCGTCCCGGTCGAGGTCACTTACCCGGATGGCTCCAAGGACAACGTTGATGTCACCGTCACCGTTGACAACCCGGATGCGAAGACTGCGGATGAGATCGAGCCGGAGTACAAGGATGGTTCGGGCAAGCCTGGTGAGGACGTCAAGGTCGAAAAGCCTGAGTTCAAGGACAAGGATGGCAACCCGACCACACCGCCGGAGGGCACCACGTTCACTCCGGGTGAGAACACCCCGGATGGTGTGGTCGTCGATAAGAACACCGGCGAGATCACCGTGACTATTCCGAAGGACGCCAAGCCGGGCGACAAGATCACCGTCCCGGTCGAGGTCACCTACCCGGATGGTTCCAAGGACAACACCACGGTCACCGTCACCGTTGATAACCCGGATAAACCGGTAGATGAGGGTGCGGACACCACGCCGCCGAAGATCGACCCGATCAAGCCGGACGATAAGACCGTCACTGGCACCGGCGACCGTCCGAACGAGAACATCATCGTCACCTTCCCGGATGGCAAGGAAGTGCCGACCAAGACCGATGAGAACGGCAAATGGACGGTCAAGGTTCCTGACGGCACCACCTTGAAGCCGGGCGACGATGTCAAGGCTCGGGACGGTGTGGGCAACGAGTCCAAGGAGAAGGTTGGCATCGACACCGGCAAGTGCATCGCCACCTCGGTCGGCTTCGGTCTGCCGCTTATCGCGCTGCTGCCGATTGGTCTGGCTACCCAGTTGGAGATCCCCGGTCTGTCTGACATCGCTGCTCAGGCGAACGCGCAGATCCAGAACTTCAACACCCAGATGCAGCGTCAGCTGGGCGTGTTCAACCCGCAGATGGCGTCCCAGGTGGATGCGATTAACTCGCAACTCGCTCGCTACGGCACCGATATCGGAACCGTGCTCGGCGGCCTGGCGCTGATCGCCGCGGGCATCTTGGCCGGCACGATCATTTACGACAACTGCTCGCCGAATGGTGGCTCGTCCATCAAGAACCTCGAGTTGAGGGGTTCTTCCGGCAACACCTACGCAGGTTCGTCGAAGGAGGGGAAGGAGAAGTAATGCAGTAGACCAGCGCCTTTACTAAAGGCGTCTTCCTCGAATCCGTCGCCCCGCTCATCATTCCAGTGAGCGGGGCGACGGCGTTTTGCACATATTGCTTATCGACGACCCCACCTCCCCGAGCTACCCCCGCCCAAAGGCAGGGAACTCACAGTAAACATTCATGAAGCAGTACGGAACCAGGCAGTTTTTAAATCAATTCCTGAGGGGAAGCTAAATAATCACATGAGTGGGGGTAGGGCCAAAAGGGAAGATTGTAGACAGGTGTCCACCAGGCGTAGCGTTCCCAAAGTCCTTAACGGGTGTCCATTAATTGGATATTGCGTTTACACACATCGCTATGTTTCTGGAAGGTTCTTTGTGAAGAAAAACTACGTTGCACGCCGCCGTGGCACCTCGGTTGCCGCAGCTGCGTTGTCGCTCGCGCTGGTTGCGCCGCTCGCGCAGCCGACGGCGTTTGCGCAAGACAACCCGCAGGCTGCCCCAACCCCAGCCCCAGCCCCAGCCCCAGCCGCGGATCAGGGCAAGAACAAGCAGGTGCCAAACGCCATCTTTACCAAGGGTGGCTGGCGTGATTTCTATGGCTACCACGGTTGGGCGTACATCAATAAGGATGGCCGCCACGATGACTTGTCCTCGAACAATGAGCCGCTCAAGGGCAACGTCATCTACTTGCAGTACGTGACCAAGAATGGTGAGGTTTCGCCGACGTTCTACACCACGACCGACTCCGAGGGTCGCTTCTCCTTCGACCTGTCCGAGAAGGTAACCAACGAGGTTGACGCGCCGCCGTTCTGGCTGGCCGCCGGTGGCGTTCGCGTCCGCGTGTGGGGCGAGAACCCGGATCCGAGCAAGTACTCGGTGGTTGCCGCGGGTGACTTCAACTCGGGCCGTTACACCTCCATCACGGACCGGGTGCAGGAGTCTTGGAACTTCACTGCTGGTCCTGCTGGTTCCCGCATTACCAACGGTCGTTTTGTGCTGGAAGAGAAGCCGAATCACGTTGGTTGGTTGGCCAAGCCGGAGAAGGATTGGACTCGTGCGCTCGACGGCGAGACCGGTGAGCCGACGGCTGATGGTCAGTTCCCGTACTACGGGGACTTTGGCGCGATCAAGAGCATCGCTCACCCGAATGAGTCCATGGTGTGGTGGGAGACTGGTGAGTCTGCCGGTACCTTGCCGGGGTACTACAAGTACCAGCCTGCGCGTGGTGATCGCGCAGCGGGCGGCATCGAGATTGTTGCGTCGTATCTTAACGACGAAGTCGCGCGCCAGATCGACGCCTGGAAGAACGAGAACCCGGGTTACACGGTTGAGCAGGAGCGTGCGAACCAGGAGCGCATCATCAAGGCGTACCAGGACGAGCACGGCGAGGGCTCCCACATTGCAGAGACCGTCGTTGCCCCGACCAGCGCTGACGGCATGATTTACCTGCCGTTCAAGGGCACGCTGGGCTACTCGCGCGACAAGGCCAACTTCGCTGCGAACAATGTGGTCAGCGAAGAAGACTGGGGCAAGGTCGCAGAGGACTACCAGAACCAGTGGGTCAACGTGTTTACCGGCGCTTCGTTGTACGACGTGCGCCACATCAACACCGACTACATGTATATCTACCCGAACATTGAGGGCCGCGACGTGAAGAACTCTGCGTTCGTCGCCAATATGTTCATGAACTACCGCGACCAGGGCGCGATTGCCGCCGGCGCGAACATGAACGGTCTGCAGTTCCCGTTGATGACTGCACAGCCGACCTTCGACATTCCGGAGTACAACTCCTACGACAACAAGGGTCGTCCGGGCTCCAAGGTGACTACGAAGACCGCGGGCTTGCTGCCGAACACGGAGTACGCAATCCGTTGGTACGCAACCGCTCCGGATGGTACCCAGACTGAGATCAAGGACGCGATGTGCAAGATCAAGAGCGACGACAAGGGTGCGCTCGAGTCCTGCAACTTCCAGGCTCCTGAAGATCTGAAGGAGACCACGGTCTACACCGCCGCGCTGGTTTCTGTTGACCCGGCTTCCGGCAAGCCGTCTGATCGTTGGGAGATCGCAGACTCCTTCACCGCTGTTGTTCCTGAGCCGCTGCCGTTGGGGTCGGTTGGCACTGAGTTCCCGAACAACGACGTGACGCCGCTGTTCAAGGATCTGCCGGACAATATGAAAGAGGGCACTGAACCGTCCTACTCGGCTAACGACTTGCCTGCAGGCCTGGCCATCGACCCGAAGACCGGCAAGATCACCGGCAAGCCGACCACCCCGGGCACCACTGAGGTCATCGTGACTCGCGAGATCGAGGTCATGGTCGAGCAGGATGTGCCGGTGCTTGACGACGACGGCAACCCGGTCTACGAAAACCCAGACGAGCAAGATCCTGACAAGCGTATTGAGAAGACCGAGAAGAAGCCCGTCGCGCAGAAGCGTAAGGAGCAGGTGGTCACCAAGATCACGGTGACGGATACCAAGCTGGCCGACGGCGTCGTCGGCGAGCCGTATAAGCAGGACGTGAAGCCGGAAGGTTTTGACAAGCTGCCGCAGGGCTTCGAGCTGAGGAAGGACTCCATCAAGGTTGAGGGCCTCCCGGAAGGCCTGGAGTTCAAGGACGGCACAATCACCGGTACGCCGAAGAAGACGGTTGACGCTTCTGAAGAGAAGCCGAACGTCTCCGTTACCTACACGTTGGTGGATCAGGACGGCAAAGAGACCGAGCACACCGACCTTGTCCCGCTGAAGGTCACCGACCAGGCCAGCAAGTACGACCCGCAGGGTAAGGACCAGGAGGTTGCGAAGAACGCTGAGCCGAAGGCTGAGGATTCGATCGCGAACAAGGAAGATCTTCCGAAGGGCACCAAGTACACCTGGAAGGATGCGCCGAAGACTGACACCTCTGGTGACAAGGAAGCTGTCGTTGTTGTGACCTACCCGGATGGCACCACTGATGAGGTGCCGGTGACGGTGAAGGTTGCCAAGGATCAGGCCGAGCAGCACGACCCGCAAGGCAAGGATCAGACGGTTGAGACTGGCAAGAAGCCGGATCCGAAGGACAACGTCAAGGACGCTGACAAGCTTCCTGAGGGCACGACCTTCAAGTACAAGGAAGATCCGGATACCTCTACTGCTGGGGATAAGCCGGTCACGGTCGTCGTCACCTACCCGGATGGTTCCACCGACGAGGTGAAGGCCACTGTGAAGGTGGAGGACCCGAAGCCTGCAGAGGACCCGACCCCGGAGCAGCCACAACCCGAGCAACCCCAGCCCGAGCCGACCCCGAAGCCGGAGCAGCCCCAGCCCGAGGACCCGAAGCAGTCCGACGCTGACACCTACGAGCCGCAGGTCCAGGACAAGACCGTCGAGCCGAACGAGGTCCCGGAGGCCAAGGACCACGTCACCAACATCGACGAGCTGCCGGAGGGCACGGCCTTCGAGTACGAGCAGGCGCCGGATACCTCCACTGAGGGCGACAAGCCGGTGACCATCGTTGCCACCTACCCGGATGGCACCACCGACAAGGTCAATTCCACCGTGAAGGTGCAGAAGAACGCGACGGACGCTGACAAGAACGATCCGCAGGGCCAGGACCAGAAGGTCAAGACTGGCGGCACCCCGGATCCGGAGGCCAACATCAAGGACGCGGACAAGCTGCCGGAGGGAACCACCTTCAAGTACAAAAAGACCCCGGATACCTCGAAGCCGGGCGTCTACGACGTCACTGTTGTTGTGACCTACCCGGATGGTTCCACCGATGAGGTACGCACGACCATCACCGTTGGTACTGACGCGGAGCGTTTCGTGCCGGAGTACGACAAGGTCACGGACGTGCCGGTTGATGGTGAGAAGAACACCAACGACCCGTTCGGCACCAAGGCACCGGTGAAGAAGACTGAAGCCAAGCCGACTGTGGATTCGGACGCCGATAAGTGGACGTTCACCCCGCAGGACAACGGTGTGATCAACGCGAAGGCTCCTTCGATGAAGGACGTCGCGGAGAAGGTCGAGGCGCACCTGCCGGAGATCAAGAGCGCCGATGTGAAGAAGCGTTGGGATAAGTTCTTCGAAACCTTCAAGCCGTTCGCTCGCCCGTCCGTTGCTGTCGGCTTCACCTACGAGGACGACTCGACCAACACCGCGACCGCCAACTTCGACCTGGTCGGCAAGGATGGCAAGTTCTTGCTGGATCCGAATGGTGACTTTGATGGTGATGGCCACACCAACCGCGAGGAGGTGGAGAACGGTTCCAACCCGGCAGACGATCAGTCGAAGCCAGACACCACGGCACCGACTATCGACGACATCACCCCCGGCGCCAAGACCATCACCGGCAAGGGCGACCGCCCTGGCGAGACCATCATCGTGACCTGGCCAAACGGCAAGACCACCACGACCACGACCGGCAAGGACGGCACGTGGAAGGTCAACGTCCCGGCGGACGTCAACCTGAAGACCGGTGACGAGATCCAGGTTGTCGACGGCGCCGGCAACAAGGCCACCGCAAAGGTCGGCATCGACACGGGCATGTGTGTCGCAACCTCTGTCGGTTTCGGTCTGCCCCTGATCGCGCTGCTGCCGATTGGTCTGGCTACCCAGATCCAGATCCCGGGCCTGTCCGAATTCGCCGCCCAGGCGAATGCACAGATCCAGACCGCGAACACGCGCCTCCAGCAGCAGTTGGGGGTGTTCAACCCGCAGGTCGCCGCTCAAGCGGACGCCGTGAACGCGAAGCTTGCCCAGTACGGCACCGACATCGCAACAGTTGTTGGCGGTCTCGCGTTGATCGCCGCTGGCATCCTGGCCGGCACGATCATTTATGACAACTGCTCGCCCAACGGCGGCTCGTCCGTGAAGAACCTCGAACTCAAAGGATCTTCCGGCAACACCTACGCTGGCTCCTCCAAGGAGACCACGGCTCCGGAGAAGAAGTAGGTTCTAGCTACTAGTTAGCGCGTTGTTGCCCCGTACCCCCGTTGTTGGGATACGGGGCAACTGTCGTTGGGGCATTTTGCTTATCGACGACCCCACCACTCCGAATCACCCCCTAAAGTAGGCACTTCTGCTTTTCTAAGAAAATCTCACCTTCACCCCGTTTTCATGGATCTTCTCGGTGTTAGTGGATCGGGAGGCCAAGTACCGTGCCTGGGCGGAAATCGTCACCCAAAAACGCAGGGCAGATAGGCATTTGCGGTGGTTGGGGATGCATCTCGATATTGCACGTTTCCAAGATGTATCTATTTTGACAGGTCAACAATTTTTGACGACGTGGGCAAACGCTGTCCAGCGAAAAATGGAAAAAGACACTGCCGGGTTGGAAGAACCTGAGAAATCTTCTACGCGGTTGTGGGCAGACGTAATGATCATTGCGGGCTATTGTCAACTTCTTTACCCTTGCCTATGTCGGCCCTGTATGGCATGTGTCCGAAAAGCGTCACAACAGACAGGGCTTGTCTAACCGAATAATCATTTTCGAGGAAGGAATTTTTCGGTGAAGAAGAATTACATTGCACGTCGTCGTGGCACGTCGGTTGCTGCGGCTGCATTGTCGTTTGCGTTGGTTGCGCCGTTGGCGCAGCCGGTTGCTGCGCCGCAGTTCGGGTCGGCTGCTAATGCTCAGACCTCGGGCACGGTTGCCGCTACTCCAATCACCGACCCAACGAAGCTGATTGAGGCGGACGGTATTGCTAACGGCTACGTCGAGAGCCGTTTTGGCATGACGAATGCTCTTGCGACCTTGTCTGGTGTTATTGGTCTCAAGGAAACGACCGCGTCGTCCTCCTTGAGGGGATCCATGGGCATCAATGACGCCACGATTTACATGCAGTTCAAGGACCGCGACGGCACGATTTCCCCGATCTATACCACGAAGTCTCACCAGCTCGGAGACACGTCAGGCAACTACGTCTTTGACCTTCGCGCTAAGGATGCGGAGGGCAATGTGCTCTCCCACCCGGATAGTGAAGTCCCGGGCGGTGAGTACTCGTTCGTCGATGTGAACGGTAAGCCGCACCTGTTCCGCGCCCTCCGTGGTCAGGAGTACCGCATTTGGGTTGATTCCCCGTTGAGGAACGCGGAAACCGGCAATGATCTGGCCTATGTTCGCCAGGCTGGCGGCGGTGTGCCGGGTGCGTGGGCGCCTGTTACGCAGGGCTCCGCAAACGGTGCGTTCTACTTTGAGAACTACAACATGCAGCGCACTGGTGTCTTCCTGGAGGAGCGCGCTCCAAGCGTTTCGGAGAACTCCTACATGGTGAGCCCGAACTTCTCTATGGATGAGGAAGGCTGGCACAAGCCTGAAGGAACGGAGGCACCACGTTATTCCTACTACGGCCGTGTTTGGCGCGATGCACAGGGTGGCCCTGACCGTAATGAGACTGGTCCTCTTTACCAGTGGAAGGGCGATCAGCCGATGGAGGGAGCTAAGGTCTATGCCTCTGTTCTTTCCGACGAAGGTATCGCGGAGTACGAGCGGCTCGCCATTGGTGACAAGCCGTACCGTGAGCAGGCTGCCGCAACCAAGAGCATGATCGAAAACATGCGTGCGAACGGCAAGGAGCCAATCCTGAAGACCGTTGGTGCTGAAACCGATGCGGAAGGCCGTTACACCATCCGTATGGGTGAGGAAGTCGGCAACCGCATGAATAACTACACCTACCTTTGGGCTGAGAAGGACGGCAAGGTCCTGAACTCCTTCAGTGGCTTCCCCACGCCGGTCTTCCAGAAAGTAAACGGTAACTCGGGTGAGAACCCGAACTGGGGTGGCGCAGTTGGTATTCCGAGCTACATCGGCAACCGTTGGTACAACATCAACTTCGCTGATGTTCAGGCCGACATCACGACCTTGGATATCGTAAATTACGATTCCTACCTCAACCCGGCAGATCTTCCAGAAGGTATCAACAACCTAGAGCCTGCGAAGATCAAGCTGACAGGTGAGCTGCCGTTCTCTGGTGACAACAAGATCGTTTGGCACGGTCCGGACGGCAAGCAGATCGGTCAAGATTGCCCGGTCAACACCCTGGCAGACGCTAAGAACTGTGACCTGGCTCCCGCAGACTTCGCAGAACCCGGCACGTACGTAGCGCAGCTGGTCAACGCTTACGGCGTCGTGATTGCTCAGGACTCCTTCATTGCTGTTGACAAGGTTCGCCAGAACGGTGAATTTGAGCCACAGTACAAGGATGCCGAGGCGAAGGTGGGAGAGACCACGACAGTGGCAGCTCCGCAGGACAAGGATGGTAAGGACCTTCCTAAGGGCACTTCGTTCGAGCAGGTCACTCAGGTGACCGATCCGAATGGCAAGCAGATCGATACACCTGACTGGGTCACTGTTGCGCCGGACGGAAAGATTGAGCTCACGCCACCTGAGGGCGCAGAGGTCGGCGAGTACACGATTCCAGTCTTAGTGACGTATCCGGATGGCTCTCGTGAGACGATTACGGCGAAGGTCACGGTCAAGAAGGAAGAAGCTGCTCCCACTAAGACCACGGTTGATGATTCGAATGTGAAGCCGGTTGATCCGACTGAGGACAAGCAGGGCACTGGCATCATCGTCAACAACCCAGATAAGGACACCAAGGTCTCCGCGAAGGATGAGGACGGCAAGGATATCCCTGTCGTAATCAATCCGGACACTGGTGAAATTGAGGTCACCCCGGGTAAGGACGTTGATGGTCCGATCAATGTGGTCGTTGAGGATCCGGATCTGACGGATGGCAAGGTCAAGGTTGAGGTTCCGGTTAATGGTCACGAGAAGGATCGTGATGACAACAACTCTGACAAGACTCCGGGTAACGCATCGGTGAACACGACGCCTGAGACGGTTATCGAGGGCCAGCCGATCAAGCCGTTCGATACCGCGAAGGACGTTCCGGAAGGCGGCGAGGTTGAGGTTGAGAACCTGCCTGGTGGTCTGAAGGTTAAACCGGAGACCGGTGAGGTCACTGGTACCCCAGACAAACTTGACTGGGGCAAGGATGAGGAAGACCGTGACGTAACCGTCACGGTCACCATCACCGACAAGGACGGCAACAAGGTTGCTGAGGACACCAAGATCATCACGGTCCAGCGCGACACTGACGGTGACGGCGACCCGGATGTCACCGATGAGGACGATGACAACGACGGTGTCTCTGATAAGGATGAGAAGGACGCTGGCACGGACCCGAAGGATCCGAACTCGAAGCCGGAGGGCAATACTCCTGCGCCGTCGATTGAGACCGGTGAAAAGACCGATGAGGTTCCGGCTGATAGCAAGCCGAAGACTTTGGATGACAAGGTCAAGAACCCGACTGAGGATATGACGGGTGATGTCCTGGATAAGGACGGTAATCCGATCAAGGATGCCAAGGTTGAGGTTGATCCGAACACTGGCGAGATCAAGGTGACGGTGCCGGAGGGTACCGAGCCGCAGGATGGCAAGGTTGTCGTCAAGGACAAGGATGGCAAGGATGTCGGCGAGATCGACATCAAGATCACCAAGCCTGCTCCGTCCATCGTCCCTGGCAACAATACTGACGTGGTTCCGGCCAACGGTGAGCCGAAGACTTTGGATGACAAGGTCAAGAACCCGACTGATGGTATGACTGGTGAGGTCCTGGATAAGGACGGTAACCCGATCAAGGATGCCAAGGTTGAGGTTGATC
>NZ_KV787042.1:0-1791 GCF_001806995.1 Corynebacterium sp. HMSC11D10 | reverse complement strand
AATACCCCTACCAACTACGCGCACTCAGCACCGTTTTTCTTCATTTGCCCAGCACATACCGGGCACCGTGGTCTGTTTTTACTCACCCGGAAAGCACACCAACCCCCGACTAGCACATGCGGGTGCCATTCCGGAGGATTGAACGCAATTCGGGCGGATATAAGGTCTTGATGCCTATATCCGCCCGATTTACCCAGCCTGATCAGCAATAACGCCGAAATTCAGACACACTTTTTGCTACTTACCCCGGGATGGTCTCCTTTTTTCGGCTTTGGTAAACAGCAAAGAACCGGTCCCAGCACAGTACCGGGACCGGTTCATGATGCGAAGGTTATCGCTGCATACCCTGCAAGAGTTGCGGCAGCCACTGCTGGCCGACAAAAGCTAGCGCACCACCAATCGCCACGAGGCTGATGAGAGTAGCGATGATCGGCACGACGATTTTGGTGTTGTCGGTCTTGGAATCGACAGAGGATCCCTCAGGCTTCTTCGAGCCTTGCTCAGCCGGGGGGACGCTCGGGGACGACGGAACGCTCTTCTCCGGGGACGGTTTCGCGGACGACGAGGAAGGAGCCGGCTTCTCCGGAGACGGTTTCGCCTTAGGTGCTTCCTTGAACTTCAGGTCTAGATCGAGTAGCGCGTCCTCGTACTGCTCCGCCTTGTAGAAGCCGATCATGACGTTTTCGGCTCCCTCCTTGGTGAGCGTTGTCTTAATGCCACTGTCCTTACTAACGTCACCTGCTGAGGTGGAGAAACTGCCCCCTGCGGTAGCCTTGATCGGCTCTGGAAGTGTGAATGTGGCAAAAATCGCGTCGTCTCCCTTGCGATCAAGTGCGCTCTGATCGCCCGTGATGTTAGTGCCACGCACGACGTAGTCGAGGGAAATCTTTCCTGACGTACCGTCCAGAATGAGCTTCACATCGGAGAACTTGACATCGAGTCCATACTGCTGGCCCTCGGGAGCGAACTTCTCATGCCCTGTCCAGCGGACCCCACCATCAAAGGCCAGCACACCCTTGCCTTTTGCATCCAGCTGCGACTTGGCAGCATTCAACTGGAACCCATACTTAAGTGGCGAGGTGTTGTCCTGGAACGTTTGGGCTGGCGGGTTGTACGCGGTGTGGCCGCCGAAGTTCTTGAGATCGGTTGGATTGACTGTAGTGACCTTGCCCTGTGCGACGGGGCCGGTCACGTAGTTGGTAAAGCTGCGCTTCACATTCCAATCCAAGCGACCATTCTCAAGCACAGGCGCCTCCGGTGCAGCCGAAGCCTGAGGCGCAACAACTGCGCTACCCAGCAGGGCAAGAGCGGTGAGTGGTACGAGCAACGGGCGTGTTCTCATGAATCCTCCTTAGAGAACAAGGTAAACCTCACCTAAGTATGGTATTGCTAACCAACTTCAAGGGCAAGGAGGTTCCCGTTGAGGCGATGACCACTATTTGGCCAGCATGGGCCTCAGAAAACGGTCGAAGGCGAACTTGCCGAAGCCAGAAAGCACGCCGAGCAATCCAAGTCCAGCGATGACGAGGGTGACACTGGTGGTGATCCGCTCGGCTGGTGATCCTTTGTCCGTTGAGCTGAGTTCCTGCGACGAGCTCGCCATTGACTCGGACGGCGCAGGGGACGGCGTTGACGTCGGTGTCGGCTGTGGTGCAGGCAGCGTCGGAACACCAGCGGCGGCGCCAGCGAAGGTGACGCTGAGATCAAACAAGGCGTCGTCGTATTGAATCGGCTCGTAGAAGCCGATCATGATCTTTTTGGCGCCCTCCTCGGTGAGCGTTGTTTTCACGC
>NZ_KV787041.1:0-5723 GCF_001806995.1 Corynebacterium sp. HMSC11D10 | reverse complement strand
TGCGTCCGGGTACCTACACCGTTGAGGTGGATGCGCCGCAGGGGTATACCGATCCGGAAATTAAGGATCCTGTGGTTGTAAAACCGGGTCAATCCACCGTGATCCCGGCAATCACCGTTAAAAAGGAAGAGAAGACAGAAGCGCCTACTACTAGCACGCTCGTTCCAGAACCGACTACGGACAAGCCAGCTCCGGAACCGCAGCCGCAGCCACAGCCGGAACCGGAACCGACCGAGGAGGAGACCACTCCGGCCGAGACCAAGCCGTCCATTACCGGCACGGTTAAGGACAAGTACGACAAGCCGCTGCCGCAGGATGGCGAGGGTAAGCCGAATGTCACGGTTTATGGACCTGATGGCAAGAAGATTGTTGACAAGGTCGAGATCACGGACCCGGAGGGCAACTTCGAGATCCATGGTCCGGACGACAAGCCGCTGCCTGACGGTAAGTACATCGTCGAGGTAGAGACGCCTGAGGGCATGAACAACCCGCGTCCGCAGATCGTTGAGGTCAAGGACGGCGAGTCCGATCCGATCGAGTTCAAGGTCGACAAGTCGGAGCGTGACCGCAAGGATAAGTCTGACCGCATCGGTGAAAACACCGTCGGTGGTTGGTTGATCGATGAGCACGGTAACCCGATCCAGGGTGCAAAGATCAAGTTCATCAAGAAGGATGTCGCTGATCCGAACACCATCTCGGTCGATCCCCGCACTGAGGAGACCAAGGGACCGGAGTACTTCGACTACGAGATTCCGCTCAGCGTTGATGGAGACGGCTTCTTCGTCACCCCGGAGATCGATTTCCAGTACTTCCCTGAAGGCGTCGTCGATTTCGACATGGAAATTGAGCTGCCGGAGGGCTGGCCGGACACCGACATCAACGGCAAGCCGCTGAACCGTAAGGTCACGGTGAAGCAGGGCGAGCGTACCGACATGGGCGAGATCCGTGTCAAGGCTCCGATCGATCAGTCCATTGAGGGCAATATCAACGACGGCAACGGCAATGCTGTTCCGGGTACCAAGGTCGTAGTGACCGACCCGAATGGCGACTCCAAGGTCATCGGCGTTGAGGACGATGGCTCCTTCAAGATCGACAAGATCAAGCCAGGCGTCAACGAGATCGAGATCCTGACTCCGGGTAGCGACCGCGAGATCGACAAGATCAAGGTTCCGGTCCGCCCAGGCGACGATGTGAAGCTTCCGGAAATCAAGCTGACCAAGAATGCTTCCCTGAAACTGGAGAAGCAGGTTTGGGGCCGTGACGCCGACAATCTGGGCCAGGTTAAGGACAAGGACGGCAATCTTGTCGACGATGTCATGACCACCCTGCCTGGCGAAGATCTCTACTACGAGCTCTTCATCACCAACACCGGTGATACGCCGATTAAGAACATCGAGATCGATGATCCGGAACTTCAGTCGCGCAACATCGAATTGAAGATGCCGGAAGGCTGGACTGCTGAGCTCGCCCCGGGTGCAACCGAGGTGATTAAGGCCAAGATGAAGGCTCCGGAGGATGCGTTCGACTTCAACAACGTCGCTACCGCCTTCGGTGAAACCTCCACTGGTGAAAAGGTAGGTTCCGCACCGGATTCGGCGTACACCAAGTTCATCAAGGCAGAGGTGCACAAGAAGGTCAACGCCCGCTTTGCTACCAACCCGGACAAGCCTGTTCGTATGGGCGTCGGCAACGCGCTGAAGTTCACCTACGAAATCCAGAACACCGGTTCTGCACCGATGGTGAACGTGGAGCTAAAGGACGCGATCTTTGAGGGCGATGCCAAGGACAAGGATGGCAACGACGTTCCAGCTGATCAGCTGAAGAAGGTCAAGGATCTTGAGATTAAGAAGCCTGAGGGCTTCAACGGCACGTTGCTGCCAGGTCAGCGTGTGATCTTCACTGCGGAGATTCCGGAAGGTCTGGCAACCAATGTCCGTCACCACAACCAAGCACAAGCAACGGGTGAACTCCCGACGCGTCCGGCTCGTGGCCGCGGCCTCGCGGGTGAACCGGACTACGGCGATGACCCGTCATCCACGCTGATCATCTCCCCGCGCGAGAACCTCAAGGGCAACGCTCACATCATCGTTGACCAGGGTGCTCCGCTGGCTGACAACCTGCGTCTGATCGCATGGGTTGATGAGAACCAGAACCGCACCCAGGATGAGAACGAGAGCCTCGCAGGCCTGAAGGTCAAGCTGGTTCCGACTGATGGTGGCCCGTCCATCGCGGGTGAGACCAACGAAGACGGCAACGTCTACTTCGAGTCCACACCGTGGGGTGAGTACACCTTCCAGATCACGAATCCGGGCAACCTGCGTCTGATTGACCCGCGTGATCCGGAGAAGAACTCGTCCCGTCCGGGCTCGATCCTGGAGACGAAGCCGTTCAAGGTTCGTGGCAAGTTCTCGGAGCCGTTCGAACTGCGCCCGGCTGCAGATGATCCATCCCAGAAGGAAATCGTGATCGATCTGCAGTTGAAGAAGGACAACAGCGACATCGCCGCAGGCGGCGGTATCGGCAAGGACAACGAGATCGTTGGCGAGGACGGCAGCTCCCTGGGCAAGTGCCTGGCCACCGCATCCTCGGTATCCAACCCGGTTGCGTGGCTGGTGCCGATCGGCCTTCTCGGTGCAGTCGCCGGTGGTATCGGTGTGATGTTCGAAGACGAGCTCAACGCCGCGGCCGCACAGGCCAACGAGGCAGTGCGCAGCGTGATGCCGAACGTGAACATTGAAGTCCCGTCTGTGTTCAACCAGTTCCAGGCGCAGATCGACCAGGTCAACCGCCAGCTGTCCCAGATCAATCCGGCCGCCCCGGCTGCGGTTGCCGGTGTTGGCCTCCTGGCTGTGGCTGGTCTGATCATGGGTCTGTACTACGCCAGCTGCCAGTTCGGCTGGAATGTAGAGACCGAGGGCAGCAGCTCCAACAACAAGGCCGAGGCAACGGAGACCGCCAAGCCTGAGGAGCCTGCGGAACCGGCTGAAGCCTAAAAGCTGACCCGCCTACGAAACCGATGCAAATTGCTCGGCGAGTAGGCGGGTTTCGCTTTTGTTCGGGATGTATTGTGAAGTCCAAGGTTGGCGTATACATTCATATGTGGTTTTTGGGGGCGCTCGCGCGCGCTTTTTCTATTCTCGAGAGGTAATAATGGCAGCAACATCCAAGGCAAAACGTGCCGTCGGGCTTTCGCTCGCGGCAGCAGTCGCAGGCTCGATCGCACTCGTGCCGGTCGCAAACGCGCAGGAGAGCGCTACTGCGAAGGAGACTGCGCCTGTGACGTCGTCTGCTGCGGTGGACCCGGTGTCGTCGACAAGCAATGCGAGCAGCGTATCGACGACCCCAGCAACCACCCCGGCCACCGCCAACACCCCCGTGGCGGATTCGGCCGCGCCGGTCACGCAGACCCCAGCCAAGGATTCGAACCTTTCGGACGCTGCAAAGGCATTTGCTGCCTTGTTCTTGGATACGCCGGGTAACGGCACCGGTACCTCTGGCGCGCAGTACAACTCCAAGGGCCGCACCTACACCGCTCTTGCGCGCCACCCTGAAAACAAGCTGCTGTACGCCATCTCCCAGGACGAGGAGGGCAAGGACGCCGGCCACCTGCTGCGCATTAACGCCAACGATGGTGGTCTGATGGATCTGGGCAAGATCGACCTCAAGGGTGACGACGCCACCAAGATCGACACCGCTGCCTTCACCGCAGGCGGCACGCTTGTGCTGTTCGGCGAGGACAAGGTGTACACCCTGGATCTTTCCGACGATAAGTCGGGCGCCAAGAACACCCCGCTCGCGTTCACCACTAAGCCGCTGAAGATCGACGGCGTAAAGGAAGCCGGCAAGCCCGCCGCATGGGCTGCCGACGGTGAGAAGAACGAGACCTCGCTTGTCGCCCTGTCCACCAACGACAAGGGCGAGGCTTACCTGTGGCACCTCGACGTCGACGAGAAGGCCCCAGCCGCGACCCACACCGCTGTGACAGTGCCGGAAAAGGCAACCCTGCCGAAGGTAAAGGCACTGAACTACGCCTACAAGAACGAAGACGGCGAGTTCGTCTTTGCAGACGACGACGCGACCGCTATCCACGTGAAGGACAACGCGGTTTCTAACGTCGTCGCCAAGGGCGATGAAGCTGACAACTTCGCCGGTGTCGCTGGCCTCAAGCTGCCTGGCCTTGACAACCCGGAGACTGGCGCTGCAACCCCGACCGCAACCCCGGGCAGCGAGACCCCGACGAACCCGGCCACGACCACCACGCCTGCCACCGAGACCCCGACCAACTCGGCCACGACCCCAACCGCGCCTGCGGCTGAGGATGACTGGGTCATGGAGGTCCTTGTCCGCACCGATGACAACAAGGCTGTTGAAGGCGCTGAGTTCAAGAGCGCTGATGGCCGCGTTGCCGGTAGGACTGGTGCCGACGGACGCGCAAACGTCGTGTTCGATCTGAATAAGGACGCTAAGGATCGCAAGCTGATCAAGCTCACCTTGATCGAACCACCGCACGGCTACAAGAACACGGAAATCCAGGTCCAGCGCAACGCGAAGACCGCAGAGATCGTCCTGCCGCGTGACCCGAACGTGACCACGTTGAACCGTCCGCAGCAGATTTTGAAGGCGATTGATGAGTTCAAGCCGATTGCCACCAAGGTTCTCGGCCCGGCTGCCGCAATGGCCGGTGCCGCGGGTCTCGCAGGTGCCGGTGGCGGTGCGAAGACCACGAAGTCCTCGGCGACGCCACTGCCGCTGAAGACCACCCCGAGCCGCTCCACGGGCCGCACCACGTCCGTGAAGAACGCAAGCAACAACTCCAACCGCGTTGCTGCGAAGGGTTCGACTTCCACGAAGAAGACCACCACCTCCTCCAGCAAGGAGCGCGACGGTGATCTTGCGGATACCGGTACGCCGATGCGCGCCGTGATCTCCCTCGGCGTCCTGCTGATGCTGGTGGGTGGCGCCTACCTGGCGCTCGGCCGTCGCCGCGAGACCAACGAGAACTAAAAACCAGGCATAGAAACGCCCGCCGGATTCGACACCGGCGGGCGTTTCCGCGTCTGTGGGCTGATCGTCTAGCTGGGCTTGTGATGCTGCTAGACGATCTCGTTTCGGCCTCTGTGTTTGCCCTGGTGGTGTTGGGGTTGTTTGTCGTTATGGGGCTGATCGTCTAGCTGGTGTTTCGGGGTGCTAGACGATGAGCGTTGGGGTGGTGTTCTCCTGGTCTGCTAGTGGTGTTCGGGATTGTGCTAGCAGATCGAAAGATGCCGGTGGTGTTTGTCCAGGTCATGTTGGGCATGGTGTTTATTAGTGGGCTCATCGGCTAGTTGGGCGCGAAACGTACTAGCAGAACAGGGCTAAAGCGCCCTGTTTTTCGTGTCTCGAAGGCTATTGTTGCGTGTGTGCTCGTAAAACGGGGGTAATTTCCGGGGGGAATCAGGTGGTGCGGGTTGCTGAACAATCCGCACGTCACACCCATTTCGAGCCGTTTTCACAGTCGTTGAACAATCCTCCCGACCATTTCCGGGTCGTTTTGAAGTGCTGTTCCGGCATTTCCCCAGGTCGCGATTCAAACGGGCGGGTGTTGGCTGAAAACACCCTTAAACCGCATACTATGCATGCATAAAGATTGTTCAACGAAGTGCACCCAAGGCAAAACAGATCGTTCAACAACCCTTCGCGCCAGTGTGGTTTGTGGGTTGGATTGGTGAACAATCCAGACGTTA
>NZ_KV787040.1:0-1667 GCF_001806995.1 Corynebacterium sp. HMSC11D10 | reverse complement strand
CGGCGTTTTTCAAGGTAGTTGTCGCGTCAACCGTCTAACTATGCTGCTTTTTTCTCAACGTTTTGCTCTCGATCCGGGTTTAACAGCACGGTGCCGATCGGTTCCCAGTTGCGTGTCTCCCTCGACCACCGCTCTGGCCTTTTCTCTCTGGCTTGCTCGTACAGCTCATGTCGCCTGGCCAGGATCTGATGGTCCAGCCCTCGATGCCGCTCAGTCGGTGTCACGAAACGTATCCGGCTGTGCCGATGATCATTGTTGTACCAACGCATGAAATCCCTCACCCAGAGGCGTGCCGCGTCAAGGCTGGCAAACCCGTCCTGCGGCCATTGCGGGCAGTATTTCAGTGTCCTGAACAGCGACTCCGAGTAAGGATTGTCGTTGCTGACACGCGGTCGCCCACGCGACGGGGTGATGCCCAGTTCATACATCTTGCTTAACAACGTCACCGATTTCATCGGCGCACCGTTGTCCGAGTGCAGCACCAGCGGCTCGTGCAAACACTGCTCGCCTATCACGCTGCGTTGCAGCAGGGCGGCGGCTTTCTCGCCGCTTTCCATCTCGTAAACTTCCCAGCCAACGGCCTTGCGGCTGTAAATATCCTCGATCAAATAGAGGTAATAATACTTGCCCCTTATCGGTGACGGCAGGTACGTAATGTCCCACGACCACACCTGATTCGGCGCTTTGGCTGCATGTGTCGTCGGTGCCGCATATCGTCTGGGACGCTGACTGCGCCCTCGACGCTGTTGTTGACCTGCGGCCCGCAAGACGCGATAAAACGTGGCCTCCGACGCCAGATAACACCCTTGATCGGCCAGCCGTGGCACGATCTGGCTGGGCGGCAGGTGAGCGTACTCAGGGCTGTTGCACAGTGTGATAATAGCTTGGCGCTCAACGTCGCTCAGTGCATTGGACGGAGTCGGCCGCGTGACCGTTGTGCGGGCATCAGCCTTGAAAACGTCTGTCTGCGTCCATCGCTGCAAGGTACGCAATGACAGGTCGATTTCCTGGCAGGCCCTTGCTTTTCGGGCTCCCTCTGCAACAGCGGTATTTAGCCAGTCAATCAGTAACAGGCGCTCAGGCAAGGACGTCAGTTGTCCTCGTCGACGGTCCCCCAGTAGTCGTTGAGCTTTTTTCGCAGCACCAACAACGCCGCGGTTTCAGCGAGCGCCTTGTCTTTGCGGCGCAGTTCGCGCTCAAGTTCCTGTATGCGTTTCTTGTCTTTGCGAGATTGCTCACGGTCTTCTTTTTGCTGGGTCTTTTCCGGCTTCTGGCCCGTGATGAACGAGTGTCGCCACGCGTTGATCTGCTCGGGATAAAGGCCTTTGCGGCGACAATACTCGCTCAGGTCGATCTCGGATAAACCGGCGGCTTCGAGCACAACAGCAAACCTGGCTTCGGCTGACCATTTTTCGGTCAGGGGAGTATTTTCAGACACTTCGTTTCCTTCATAACTGAGCTGCTTGCGCCAGTTGGACAAAGACATTTCACTGACCCCTTCGCGGCGGGAAACCTCGGCCATCGACAGGTTCAGCGGGGGGAGCAGCATCTTGAGTAATGCAGCTCTGCGTTCAGGCGAATAGTACGGCACGATCAGTCTCTTTCCGCCCCCGGTCATGCTTTTTTAGGAAAAACCGGAGAGGCGACAACTATCCTGACACCGGGGG
>NZ_KV787039.1:267848-268056 GCF_001806995.1 Corynebacterium sp. HMSC11D10 | reverse complement strand
CGAAACGGCCTAAAACAACTTGACAAAACACACGTGCGTTGGGCGTGCACGAGGCAGCGTTGGATTTTCGTGTTTGGCCAGCACGTTTTAATTGCGCTTGTGGCCCCTTGTCCACCGTCGATCACAGCGATCAACGGTGCTTCGATGCGCTCGAGCAGGCATTTGTAGTCGTATGTGGTTTCTTGTTTGCACCAGTGCCAGGCGATGA